>JACXWA010000084.1 GCA_014764485.1 Candidatus Sulfomarinibacter kjeldsenii | reverse complement strand
GGGGTGCCGCCACCGAGGTACACGGTATCGAAAGTAAGCCCGATATCAGCGTACATCGTTGCCTCACGGACAATGCCGTCAACCCAGGCATTGCGCCGTTCCTCTCCAGCGATGGTCACTGCGAAATCGCAGTATGGACAGACCGAGGTGCAGAAAGGAACGTGAATGTAAAGGCCGGCCCCCGTGCCCGCGTCTGGGCCAGACACCACATTCCGGAGAGGAGCTTCTGGCTTCATAGCGACCTTCTCTTGTCGCCCTTCCCGAGAGGAGCCACCCTTGACATTGTTTGCCCGCAACGTCCTGCCGAGCGGAAGGAACGGGATTCAAACAATGTCAAAAATGGCACCTCCGTTGATCGCGCCCTTGCCTCGCAGTACGAATCGCCTGTGGGTGTGGGAAGATTCCGAATTCCGAATTCCGAATTCCGAAATCAATCTCTGTCCGTCTTCAATACAGCGACGAATGCCGACTGCGGGATCTCCACCGAACCCACCATCTTCATTCGCTTCTTGCCCTTCTTCTGCTTCTCCAGGAGCTTGCGTTTGCGGCTGATATCGCCGCCGTAACACTTGGCGGTGACATCCTTGCGGTAGCCGTTGATTGTCTTGCGGGCGATGATGTCGCCGCCGACCGCCCCTTGGATGGCGATCTTGAATTGCTGTTTGGGAATGGTATCGGCAAGCCGCTCGCAGTAATGCAAGGCGCGGGCCCTGGCCTTTTCGGTGTGCACGAGTTGGGCCAGGGCGTCCACCGCTTCACCGTTGACGAGGATGTCCACCTTGACCAGGTCGGTCGGTCGATAGTCGAGCATCTCGTAGTCGAAGGAGCCATAGCCCTGGGTCACCGACTTCAAGCGATCGTAGAAGTCGAAGAGCACCTCCGCCAGCGGCATCTCCGAGGTCAGTTCCACCCGACCGACGGCCAGATAGCTGAAGGTCGTGTTCTCACCGCGGCGATCTCGGCACAACTCCATGACTGCCCCGACGTAGCGCTCCGGCATCATCACCGCCGCCTTGATGAATGGCTCCTCTGCAGTCTCGATGGACCCCCGGTCGGGGTAGAGGCTGGGATTGTCCACCCACATTTCCGTGCCGTCCGTGAGAGTCACCCGGTAGCGAACCGACGGGGCGGATAGGATCAGCGACAGATCGTATTCGCGCCGCAACCGTTCCTGGACGACCTCGAGGTGGAGCAAACCGAGAAAGCCACAGCGGAAGCCGAACCCGAGTGCGACTGACGAATCCTTCTCGTACGTCAGGGCGGCATCGTTGAGCTTGAGCTTTTCGAGCGCCTTGCTGAGGTCCGCGTATTCGTCGTTCGACATCGGGTACACGGAAGAGAAGACAACCGGCTTGGCCTCTTTGTAGCCCGGCAGAGGTTGTGGCGCCCGCTCGTCGGCGTCCGTGATGGTGTCGCCGATCGCGATATCCGACACCGCCTTGACGCCGGCGATGACATATCCCACCATCCCCGCGGCCAGCTCTTTGGTTGCGACCTTCTTGATCTGAAGAAGGCCGACCTCTTCGACGTTAAAAGTCTTGTCGGAGTGCATGAGGAGAATGGTCTGGCGAGGACGCAAGGTCCCCTCCATCACCCGCACCAACAACACCGCACCGCGATAGGAATCGTACTGGGCGTCGAAGATCAGGGCTTGGAGCGGCGCCGATGGATTGCCTTCCGGTGGCGGTAGGCGCTCGACAATCGCTTCAAGCACGTCTTCAACGCCTTCCCCGGTTTTTGCGGAGCACAGCACGGCTTCGTCAGCGTCCAGACCGAGGTCCTCGTCGATTTCCTCCTTGACCCGTTCGACATCGGCCGCCGGCAGATCGATCTTGTTGATCACCGGCACTATCTCGAGGTCATGCTCGAGCGCAAGGTAGAGATTGGCCACGGTCTGTGCCTCGACACCCTGGGATGCGTCCACCAACAGCAGCGCGCCCTCGCATGACATCAGCGACCGGCGCACCTCGTGCGAGAAGTCGACGTGGCCAGGAGTATCGATCAGATTGAGCTTGTAGGTCCGTCCGTCGCGGGCTGTGTAGTCCAGGGTCACAGTGTTGGACTTGATGGTGATGCCTCGTTCACGCTCGATGTCCATGGAGTCGAGGATCTGGTCTCGGAAGTCACGATCCTCCACCCCGCCACAGTACTGAATCAACCGGTCGGCAAGGGTCGACTTGCCGTGGTCGATGTGGGCGATGATGCAAAAGCTCCGGACGTTATCCAAAAAAAATCCTCCAAATTTGACAGCGATGGACATTATCGAGGAAAACGGCCCGCGGATCCAGCCTTGTTTTACAGGATCCTGACGCCCCGGACCGGCAAAAAGGCTATCCTGAGGCATGCGGGTTCTCATTGTCGAGGACGAACAGGCGCTCCGCGAAGGCCTCACCGACCTGCTTTCGGCTGCGGGTCACGAGGTTGTTGCATGCGAATTCGGCAAAGACGCCGTCGCCTTCGGGACCGAACAGTTTTTTGATCTCGTCCTGCTTGACCTCATGCTGCCGGACCTCGATGGAGTCGAGGTTTGTCGCCGACTCCGCCGGGCGAGGCCGTCGCTTCACATCCTGATGCTGACTGCCCGTGGATCCGAGGACGACAAGGTGGCAGGGCTCGACGCGGGTGCCGATGACTACCTGACCAAACCGTTCGCAGTTCGGGAACTCCTGGCTCGGATTAACGCTCTCGGCCGCCGCGCCGCGGCGTTGCCTGCGGAACCCGAGATTCTCGAAGCCGACGGATGCACTCTCGACCTCGGACGTCTGGAGGCGGTTCGCGAGGAGAACATTTTCAAGATCACGCCTCGAGAGGCGGGAATCCTGCGTTGGCTCCACCGACATCGAGCACGGGCTGTGTCGCGCGGGGAGCTGCTCGAGCGGATCTGGGGATCGTCGAGAGACCTCCAGACCCGCACAGTCGACATGACCATCGCCAATCTTCGGCAGAAGATCGAACGTGACCCTGCCGAACCTCGGATCCTGCTCACCGTCACCGGCGCCGGCTATGCCTGGGGGGGGGACGAGGAGCGATGAGACCGCATCGGCGAACCACTTTGGCTGCGGCCCTCATCGGTGTCGCGGTGCTGCTGCCGACCGGTGCATGGTACGTGACTGGGTCGCGCGACGTTGCCCGCCGTTCGCAGGCAATCGAGACGGCAGCGGCGCGAGCGATTCGCGACGACGTCGAGGGCAAAGCCACTCGTCTCGGCGCCAGGCTCGAGGATCTGCGCCTCCAGGAATCGGTGCGGCCGTTCTTCCACTATCAAACTCTCTACCACGATCCTCGGGGCGCCTCCCAGGGATTGGCGGTAACCCCGTCCCCGCTTGCATCGGGAAGCCCTGATCCCCTGGTATGGGCCCACTTCCAGATCGATGAGAGCGGTCTCGTCACTCTGCCGGCAGTCAGCGAGCAGTTCCCCGAGCTGACGAGCGATGCCGACCTCGACGCATTCTGCTCCATCCTTGGCGAACTGCAGAATGCGCTGGTGCTCGGTCAGGAGCCCGGGCACGCGGCGGGTACCACCGACGAGGAGCTCCTCATCACCCTGACCGAATCGGAACACCCCAGTGGCCCGTGAAGGCGTCGGCCGGGTGGTTATTCGGGTGCTTCCCCTTCACTGGCACACCCTGGTCCTCGGTAGTGGGCCCGCTCTCGCAGCCCTTCGTGAGGTGCACACGCCGTCAGGTGTCCTGCTCCAGGGATTCGCGGTGGCCCCCGGAGGTGTGGTCCGCTGGCTCGGCAACGGTAGCCTCCGCCTCGGGTTCTCACCAGGACCTCCGACGACGGAGAATGTAATGACCTCGTTGGTGGCAGACACCGGTTGGTTTCTCGAAGCCGATCTCGGCCCCTCGCTGGTTGCGGCCGCAGAACGCGGCCGCGCGGAAGTACGGCGATTCCACAGCGCCTTTATCCTGACGTCAGCTGCGATCTTTCTCGCCGCCGCGGCGGTGGTCTGGATCCTCTTCCAGATGGACCGCCTCGCGACGCAACGGGCCCGGTTTGCGGCCGCCGCCGCCCACGAGCTCAAGACCCCGCTGGCAGGCCTCCTGCTGCACGCCGAGATGTTGGCAGAGAATCTCGGAGACTCGGAGCACCGATCCCGTTATGCGGCGACGGTGAGCTCGGAAGCGAACCGCCTCGGTCGCGTCGTGAGCAATATGTTGGATCTCGCGCGACTCGAGCGGGCAACGCCCCTCGCCGCTCCAAAATCGGGGAACCTGGGCCGAGCGGTCAAGCAGCGTGTTGAGCAACAACAACACCGGCTCGAGGATGCCGGTGTGACAGTCGAAGTCGATATCGAGCCGGATCTGCCGTTGGCCCTGTTTGACTCCGACGCACTCGGTCAGATACTCGACAACCTCCTGGACAATGCAGAGAAGCACACTCGCACGGCGGATCATCGTCGGGTCTCCGTGACGGTCGGTTCAGACGCCAACCATCTTCGAATCGAAGTGGCGGACAACGGACCCGGGATCCCACGCAGCCAACGGCGCACCATGTTTCGCCCATTCGACCGCTCCGAAGACGCGATAGGAAGACCTGGCCTCGGTCTCGGCCTCGCCGTTGCCCGCAGCTTTGCTCGTGCTCAGGGCGGAGAACTCGAACTCGATGCCGATTCCGAGGGCGGCGCCCAGTTCATTCTGACGATTCCTCGCGCACGATCGTGAGGTCTCACCTGATGCCGACACTCCGAAGATTCCATTTCGCCCTTCCTGTGGCCTCCGCCATCACGATGCTGGTCACCCTGAGTGGGTGTTCGAAGAGCGAACCTGAACTGCCACTTCATTATTTTCTGGCCGACAGCGCCAAACGAGATGTTGCTGTATGCGAATTTTCCCGCCACTTCGATCCGCAAGATATGTTCCGGATCTGGGACAAACCCCTTCAACCATGTGCCATCAATTACGGTTGGACCCCGCCGTCAGTGGTGGGCATCACGGCCTTCGGCAAACGGTCGTTTCTCAGGGTATTCGCGGACGCAGCAGATTACGACCTCCTGATTCTCAGAGTGAGGGCGTACCCAAACCCCGACCCGAGACTCAAACAAGAAATTCGGGTCTCTCTCAATGGCCGCAGGATCGGCCTGCAGGAGATCCCGCACCGCTGGACAACCATCGGCATCGAAATCCCCGACCGGCTGCTCCGACTGAGGTCCAACAAGATTGCCTTCGCTTTTTCCTACCACACCCCCCAAAAAACCTTGGGCTCGAAGGGTAAGAAGGACCATCGACGATTCGCCGCTGAACTCAAAGGGCTCGCACTTGCCAGGTCGAACGGGGGCCGGCTGTCCTAGCGCGATATGGAGCGGATTCTGGCCCGAGGGAAAGACCCATCGACGCCGCCCGTTCGAGTTTTCAATCGTACGACCGGAAAGTACCTGGTGAAGACACCGGGGGCTCTCGTGTTGCCGATGGAGATCTCACCATCAAGCGATCATCTGGCGATTGAAATGTCGGCCCCCTCGGACCTCGACTTGAGCCGGACTGTGCTCTCGGCGCGCGTCGTCGACCTGGATTCCGGCGACGAATGGACGCCGTCGTTGCCCGATTGGCAGCCACGGAAAAATGAATCCGGCCTAGTCGCCAGCGGCACGGT
>JACXWA010000106.1 GCA_014764485.1 Candidatus Sulfomarinibacter kjeldsenii | reverse complement strand
CCTGAATGTGCGGAGATGGCTTGTGGTCCATGGCTCCTGGCGAAAACTGCGATTCCGGCGTACCGCACGCGGTGGTGGTACCTGGAAAAGGATGGTGCCGTCAGTTTGTCGAAGAGTGTTGTAGGTCATCCACACATCTTCACCGCTATAAACTTTGTTGAGGAAACGCAAGACGCCGGGATCGGGCAACCAGTCGTCTCCGTTGAGCTCGATTCCGACCGAGTCCTCTTCTGCGAGTTCAAATCCCTTGAGGTTGTTCGCGAGCATTCCCAGCCGGTCGCTTCTGCGGATGAACTCTACTCGGTGGTCTGGGTGGTCGAGGAGCCACGCCTCCACCAACGTCGCGGTGTCATCTGTCGACGCATCGTCGATGAAGATGTGGCGAAACAGGTCACTCGGGTATTTTTGGTCATACACCGATTGCAGGCAGTTGACAGCGACGTCACCCATGTTGCGTTGGGCAGACACGACGTGAAAGCGCTGCATTTTCCGCGGGTGGACCACGGCGTACCGGAGAATTTCGAAGCAACGACCCAGCGCGCGCCTCAGCAGCAGAACGTGGTACCGCTTGGCAAACCAGTCAACTGGGGAACGAACCTGCATCATGATACGTAGTACGCGGTCATCCAACCTACTCTCTTTCCCATCGTACCTTGTTCGATTCGAGAGACACGACGCATCCGAACACCGGGGTGAGGCGGCCGGCATGGCGATGAGGAGGTCCTAATTTGATAGTCTGATAGGGCATGGCAGGATCGAACTCAGAGTGTGGATCGGCGCGGCGGCAGCTCTTAGTCGTGTCCTTCGAACAGTTCGGCTACCACACCGACTCCTTTGAGTACTGCCGTTACTTGCGGGACCGGTACCGCATCACCTACCTTTGCCCCGACCAGGGACTGCAGCGGAAGAGCATGCCCGGCGTCGAGGTGCTCTATCGAGAGAGCCCCCCCCTGGGTAAGGTCGAGCTCGGTCTCCTGCTCGAGGCGAGCCGCCTCCTGAGGCGAGGGCACTTTGTGATGGCGTTTCTGAGGCGGACAAAGTTCAGCTTCTTGCTGCGCCTGCGCCACTGGCGAACACCGATGGTCCTCGACATTCGAAGTGGCAGTATCGAGGAAAGTCGGCTGCGGAGGACGATCGAAAACGGCATGCTCCGGGCCAATGCCGCATTCTTTTCGAACATCACCGTTATCTCGACAGGGCTCGCAAAGCAGCTCGGTCTGTCGCGCCGGGCTCACGTGCTGCCGTTAGGCGCCGACCAGCAGCCGGCGGTGGAAGAACCATGTCGAAATGAGCTACGGCTCGTTTACGTGGGCACGTTCAAGAACCGCCGCCTCGAAAACACTGTCGAGGGGCTTGGCGAGTATGTCAGGCGGGGCGCAGCCGATCTGCCTGTGCGCTACACGCTGGTCGGGTTCGGAAGTGAAGAGGAGCGGGCAGCCATCCGTGACGCGGCGGCCGAGACGGGCCTCGGCGATCGTGTTCAGGTCCGTGGTCGAGTGGATCACGCAGATCTGCCGTCACTGCTGGCCGAGCACAACATCGGTGTAGCCTGCACCCCACAGGTTTCGTGGTTCGAGCACCAGCCGTCGACCAAGGTCTTCGAATACCTGCAGAGCGGGTTGCTCTGCATCGCGACGGACAACGAGGCGAACCGTGAGGTCATCTCCTCAGTAAACGGCGTCTTGGTCTCGGACTCCGCCGGGGGATTTCGGCGCGGTCTCGAGGAAGCGGTGGCCAAGCTGCCTGATTGGAGTCCGCAGGAGGTAGCCAACACGTTTCCCGGTCAAACATTGGAAGCCATCGTTACCGACAACCTCTCGCCCTACCTCGAGAGGGTCTGTACCTAATGTGCGGCATCGCTGGCATTCTGGGCCGGGCTGACGCCCACGAACGGCGTCGTCGGGTCGAACGGATGACCCGCGCCCTCGTTCATCGTGGTCCAGACGATGAAGGATTCTTTGACGACGCCGGGGTGTCGCTGGGGTTTCGTCGGCTGTCGGTGATCGACCTCGAAACCGGGGAGCAGCCGATCATCGATGCGGAGCGGTCCCTTGCCATCGTCCTCAACGGCGAGATCTACAACTTCCGCAATTTGCGGCAGGACCTCGAGGCACGGGGGCACCGCTTCCGTTCCACCGGTGATGTGGAGGTCGTGCTTCGTCTGTGGGCCGAGGAGGGTCCCGAGTGTCTGCGGCGGCTCAATGGGATGTTCGCCCTCGCCGTTTGGGACGGACGGCGGCACGAGCTCTACCTGGCCCGAGACCGCTTCGGAATCAAACCGCTCTACCTGTGCCGCAACGGCGACGGGCTGGCGTTCGCCTCGGAACTCCGCAGCCTGCGCGCGGGCGGATTCCCGAAGGCCCCACGGCTCGATGAATTGCAGCTCCGCCACTATCTCGCCTATGGCTATCTCTCTCCCGAAGGAGCGCCAATCGAAGGCGTCCAATCGCTGCCGCCGGGGACGATACTGACGGTCGATTCTGATGGACGCGAGCGGCTCGACATCTACTGGAAGCCTCCGGCGGCGGGCGAAACCTCATCCGTTCCTCGCCGGGTCGTCGATCGACTGCGAGACGCGCTCGAGGGCTCGGTCGGACGGCAACTGGTGGCGGACGTGCCGGTTGGAGTTTTTCTCTCAGGAGGTCTCGACTCCAGCACCCTGAGTGCCATTGCCCACCGGCGGGTGGATGGCCCGTTACTGACCTTCTCGGTCGGCTTCGAGGGCCCGGATGCCGTCTCCGAGCTCCCCGCAGCGCGCGAGATTGCTGACTTCCTCGACAGCGATCACCACGAGCTGATGATGGATCCACATGAGGTGGCTCGGGACGTCGAGCAGATCATTGATGGCCTCGATACGCCGCTCGCCGACCCGACCGCGATTCCGACCTGGTACATGTCGAGGCTCGCGCGTGAACGGGTCACGGTCGCGCTTTCAGGCGAGGGCGCGGATGAGATCTTTGGGGGCTACGCCAGACAGCGCTACGACGTCGCCCTCGACCGCATCGGCAAGGTTGGTCGAAAGTTGTTGCCGACGGCGATGCTGCTGGCGGGCAGGAAGTCGTCAACTCGGTTCGAACGGCGGTTGCGCATGACGCCGGGGCTGGAGCGCCAGCTCGACTGGGGTCGGCTTTTTTCCAGCGATGAGATCGAGCGGCTGGTCGAGACCCCATCTGTGAACGAGGCCGCGGTCCACGGACCATACGCCGAGCTTGCCAGGCGGTGGCTCGAGTGGGCCGATGTTGACCCGGTCAATGGGCGTCTTGAAGCCGATCGTTGCACATTTCTACCCGGTGATCTCCTGCCCAAGGTGGATCGAATGTCGATGGCCCACTCGCTCGAGGTCCGGGTCCCTTACCTCGACAACGAGGTTGTCGACCTTGTTCTCACTCTGCCGGGACGGCTCAAGCAGAACCTGAGGCGAGACAAGATTCTTCTCCGCGAGGTGGCCTCAGGTCTGCTCCCCGAGGCCGGTTCCCTGCGCCGCAAACGCGGCTTCGAGGTTCCGATCGGCGCCTGGTTGCGCGGCCCCTTGCGACCGGCTCTGACCGATCTCCTGTCGCCGCCGTACCTGGCGGGACCGGGCGTTTTGCGGGTGTCCGAAGTCTCCCGTCTCGTCGAGGAGCATCTTGCCGGGGGTCGTGACCACGGGCGTGCCCTGTGGTCGCTGATGGTGCTGTCGCGCTGGCTCGACCGGGGAGGGCGGCAATGAAAATTGCGCTTCTCTCTCATCTCGCGTCGTCGACAGCACCAACTGGCGCCGAACGATCTCTCGCCCTCCTCGCCCGCGGGCTGTCCGCCAGAGGGCACAAGGTCGCGGTGGCGATCCCCGATCGGTGGGCCTTGCGCGAAGAACTCGAAGCTGTTGGGGTGTCGGTGACACCGGTGCCGGTCAGGCAATGTTGGCTCGTCCAGTACGGGCCTCAGCCCCTGTGGCGTCAAGCGGCAAGAGGTCTGCGCTATGCGTGGCCCGATCCTGGAAGCCGGGGGTTCCGCAACTGGCTGTCCGAACTCATGCCGGATGTGGTCCACGTCAACTGCCTGTCCCATCTTCGGGGTGCGGCGGCAGCTCGGTCCCTGGGTCTGCCGGTGGTGTGGCATCTGCGCGAGATCCTGCCGCCGGGTCCCCGGCGCCGGTGGTTTGCGGGCCGTCTGCGTTCCGATGCCACCCGCATCGTGGCGGTCAGTGAGGCGGTTGCAGAGTGGGTGCGGGAAGAGGATCTGGGTGACCGGGTGGAGGTCGTTCACAACGGGGTCGATCCCCCCAGCGGAGATATCGATCGGGTCGCTTCGCGTGGCCGTTTCAATCTACCGTCTACAGCCGTTGTCGTAAGCCTCTTCAGTCAGCTGGTGGTTCACAAGGGGGCCCTTGATCTGGTGTGCGCAGCGCACGCAGCCGTCTTAGAAAACCAGAAGCTGCACTTCTTGATAGCGGGCCACGGCCCAGCCTCCTTTGCTGGCCAGTTGCGGCGCAAAATCGCAGCAGGAGCGGCAGCCGGCCACATCCACCTGGCACCGCCGCAGCCCGAGATCTGGGAGCTTCTGGCGGCGGTGGATATGCTCGCCCTACCGACCCTGTGGCCCGATCCGTTGCCTCGGGCGGTTATGGAGGCGATGGCCGCCGGGCGACCGGTGGTGGCCTACGAGAATGGAGGCGTGTCGGAGATGGTCGTCCACGGCGAGACCGGCCTCTTGTGTCAACCAGGGGACGTTGAAGGCCTGACCCGAATAATCCTCGCGGCGGCGGGCGATGAGGCTCTCCGCAATCGAATGGGTGAGGCAGGTCGGCGGCGCGCCCGGGAGCTTTTCAGCGTCGAGCGCCACGTGAACCGGATGGAACAGGTGCTCAGGGAATCGATGTCATCCGAGCGGGCGTGAGAGCGGCAGCCGACGAGCCCCTCCTCATTCCTGGATATAGCCGAGCGCCTTCAGCCCCTTCTGCATCTCCTCGTCAAGCACGACCCGGTTGACGCCGGTTTCAGCGATGTTTATCTGGCTGCGAAGCGCGCGGTTTTCCTCGCGCCAGGCTTCGAGCCGCGCGGCTAGCTCGCGCATTCGCGCCATGCGTTGCGCTGCGAGATCGTGGAGCTCCTCGGCGTCGGACCCAAGATCGAAGAGCAGCCATTTTGGATCGATCAACGAGTGGATGAGCTTCTGCGAGTCGGTGCTTCGGAGCGCACTCTGACTGCCGACATTTGTGGCCTCGCTGAACGCATCGAGCGGTTCGAGGTCCAACCCGGCCATTAGCGGCACCAGGCTTCGGCCCTGAAATTTCGTATTTCGATTTTCGACGCCCGCCATCTCGAGAAGGGTTGGCGCTGCGTCGATGAGGCGTACCTGTTGCGACACCCGCCGTGGATTAAAGCGCGAAGGTGCGCACACGATGAACGGAACCAAGGTCTGCTCCTCATAGAGGGTGTAGCCGTGGTTGAACGCGCCGTGGTCGAGAAACTCCTCGCCGTGATCGGCAGTCAGGGCCGTCACCAGATCGCGCTCTGTCGGCAGCTCGCGGACGGCCTCGAGAAGTCGACCCAGGTGGGCATCAACGTACTGGATCTCGCCGTCGTAAAGGCCTACGATGTAAGCCAGATCCTGGTCGGAGATTGGTGGCGGCACCTCTCGGTGGGTGACGACGACTTCGCGAGTCTTCGTGGGTGTGAACGAGCCGCTGTATCCGGTGACGAAGCTCTCGCCGTAGGGAGATGGTGGTTCGTACGGCCAATGGGGGTCGTTGTAATGAACCAAGAGGAAGAACGGCTCCTCGAGACCAGCCCGCAGCCATTCGAAAACGCGCTCATTAGTCACATCGGCGCGCCGCTTGACTTCGCCTTCGTCGAAATTGTAGTCCTCATATTCATCATCGAAAAAGTCGAAGCCCTGTGCGAATCCGAAGATCGAGTTGACATAGAGGTTGGAGACGAAACCCGCAGTCGAATAGCCGGCCTGGCGAAAGACTTCGGCGAGCGTTTGATGGCCGGGTGGCAGGACTTTCTGGACCGCAAAAGGGAGGCCTCCCGAGGAGGAGATCGCCCCTTCTCCCCAGACAATGCCTCCATCGAGGCCGTGTACCGAGGGATACAGACCGGTGAACAGGGAGGCCATGGCCGGCGCGGTCCAGGGCGCCTGGCTGACGACCGTCTCGAAGACCACCGCGTGGTCGGCGAGGATGTCCATATTTGGGGTGGTGGGGTATCCGTATCCATAAGCTCCAACGTGATCGGCCCGTAGTGTGTCGATCACGACCAGCAAAACGTTTGGCATATCCGGCCGGGCGGTGGCGCGAGGTGTGGACGCAGAGGCCCTGAGCAACACTTGTCGGCGGGTTTCGTAGAGTGGTGATTCCCCATGGGTGGCAGCCAGCGCTCGCTGCAAGATGTTGAGCGCTTCGCCTGGACGTCCGCTGTCGAGGTATGCGCGGCCGAGGGCTTCTAGCACAGCCGGGTCGTCCGGGGCGATGCTCGCCGCTTGCTCGATCTTCGTCAGCGAGTCCTCCATATCATTCTGCCGTTGAAGGAAGTCGGCCCAGTCAAGAAGGAATGTAGGGCTCTCAGACGCCCCGAGATCTGCAGCACGTACGAAAGCCGCAGTGGCCTCTTCATTGCGACCGAGAGCGGTCAAAACCCGGGCGAGATCGACTGCTGCCTCGGTCGAGGGCGGATCCGATTCAACGGCGTGGTGAAGCACCCGCTGCGCTTGTTCGAGCCTGCCGGTGGCTGCGAGCAGCCTACCCCACCCGGCGAGTACCATCGAGTTGTCAGGATGGCGATCGAGGAGGGGTTTGAAGCGTATTTCGGCGGCGCCGACCTGGCCACGCGAAGCCACGATATTGGCGAGCTGCACATGTGCTTCAATGAACTCTGGGTCGAGCCGTACGGCCTTCTCAAATTCGGCGGTCGCGGGACCGATCCGACCCTCCGCCAGAAGCTGATTGCCGGCCTGTACATGCTCCTGCGCCGCCTCCGGCTGTGTGCCGGAGCCGCATCCCAATCCGAAGCTCAGGAGAATCGTAGTCAGTGCCGCCAGCCTCACAATCGAGGTGCTGCTCAACACGAGTCAGTCTCCGATCATCGGTTGGATCACGGAGGCAGACTGGCGATGTTCTGGTTGCGCGAGTTCTAGTGAAAGCCACTCGCGGAGTTCGTCGGGTCGGGGGTGCTCCGACAACAATCGAGTTGCCATATCTGCCAGGGGTACATAGCCCGGATCACGGTCGAGGCTGACGACGAGACGCTCCGCAGCCTCGTCCCAACGGCCGAGCTCCATCAGCGCGGTGACGGCCACCTTCGAACCGGGTGCGGTCGGCTGATGGAGCGAATCCAGAATTTCGAGCTGTTCGAGGGCCTCTGCCGGTTGGCCGGTATAGAGCAGAGCGGCCGCCAGGTTGTGGCGCGGACGGAACAGTTCCGGACCCCTCTCAGTAGCCGCCTGATAACATTCGCGCGCTTCCTCGAGGTCGCCTTTTTCGATATAGGCATTGCCCAGCCATTCCCAACCGTCAGGGCCATCGGGGAAGATCTCGATCGCGGCGTTCGCGAGATTCTCCTGGTTGGCGTAGACCCACAGTGCGTGCCGCAGACCGATCTGTTCAACGATCAGCGCAGTCGCCACGATCAGCGGCACCGCCCACCACAGGCGGGGCTTGCTGACCTTGAGCGAGTGGTGAGCCTTCAGTCCAAGCTCAGCGAGCGCGAGGGCGGTAATTGCCAGAGGCAGGTAAAGATAGCGTCCGAAGCCGCCCCACCCAGGGACCGTCGCCACCAGAGCGATGGGGAAGAGCATCAGTCCGGTGGTGAGCGCAGCGGCGAGTGCTAACGGCAGACTTCGCCGCGCGGCATATGTGGCCGCCAACAGCGCCAGACAGAGGGCTGCCGCACCTGTGCTGGCACCCCAACTGAACGTGGCGTACTCCCATGAGAGATGCCTGATGCCGATCGGCTGCATGGTGAGCATCGCTACCAAGCCATCCACAACAAGAATCGGGTAGACCTTGAGAGCCTGCAGCCGCTGAACTGAATCAGCCCCAGTGGCCTGTAGACCGGAGAGAGCGGCTGTACGAAACAGGACGAAAACGATGCCGGCGGTCGCAACTGGAACCAGATTCCGCAGTCGAACACCACGCGAGATGACCAGGAAGAGGCCGAGAGCCGGCAAGGCCACCAGCACTACCTCCTTGGCAAAGAGACCGGCCAAGAAGACCAGCCCGGCAGCGATGGCCCCAACCCAAATGCACGGCCCGTCCCGACTCTCACCGGCGCGACGATCGAGGATCAGGACAGCGCCAAGAAGCCCTGCCGCCGCCAGAGGCTCGGGCAGGGCGGACGACCACAGATAGGCCTCGGCGGAGACTGGGTGACAGGCGAAGAAGAAGACTGCGAGTGCGGTTGCCAGCCGCGAATCGAGCCAGCGAATACCAAGATTCCATAGCAGGAGACATACCAAGAGGTGGGCGGCCAGTACCGCGAAATGAAACCAGAACGGATCGGGCCCGTTGATCTGGTAAACCGCCGCCAGGGCAACCATGAACAAGGGCCGGTAGGTGTCGACGCCGTCGGCGCCCCGACCTTCGCCGCCAGCGGACTGGACGACGTTGTGCGTGAAGTAGAAGGGGATACGCGAGGGATCGTCGATGGTAGTGGAGTTGACGATCTGCTCGAAATCGTCCCACAGGAACTCGGCCCGCAGGGCTGGCGACAGAAGCACGGCGATCAGGGCGAGGAGCAGAACTACCTGCAGCGGTCCGTTACCTGCAACCCGCGCTTTCAGGGTTTCGAAAACCTCGCTCATCCCGACCATTGTCGCAGTAACTCCCCAACGTTGAAATATATCCTTCCCTGCTCCTCCACACATCTGCCCCTTATAATCAATTGATGTCCTGCCTTCCGTGGTTTTCATCTCAGTCAGGAGCTGTGTGGTGAACATCGGTGCTGTGGTGGTGAGCCACAACTCCGCCGATGACCTCCCGGCCTGTCTCGAGGCCCTTCGCGGCGCGACCGGCCTCGAACGGGTGGTGGTGGTGGACAACGCTTCGCGGGATCAGAGCCGGGACCTCGTGCAGGATTTTGACGATCACCGGTTCAGTCTCGTGGAGGAGGCGGTCAACAGCGGTTTTGCCGGTGGCTGCAATCGCGGCTTTCGCGAGCTCGGCAGTGACTTCGAGTACCTCGCGTTTCTGAACCCGGACGTGATCGTAGCGTCAGACTGTCTGCAGAGAGCTGTGGACACGCTGGCAAGGGATCAGGGCCTGGCCGGGGTTGCTCCGATGTTGATGCGATCCGACGGCAAAAGGGTAGACACTGTCGGCCAGGTTTTGAAGCCCTGGACATTGGAGGTTTCAGACCGCGGCTACGGCGAGCCGCTCACCGCGGAGCTGAAGCGGACTACCGACGTGTTGGCCTCGTGTGGAGCGCTTGCGGTGTTCCGCCAACAGGCCTTGGCGTCGGTAGCGGACTCACACGGGCCATGGGCGCAGAATTACTTCTGCTTCTGGGAAGACCTCGAGCTGGGCTGGCGGCTGATCAACGCTGGTTGGCGAATTCAAAGCTGTCCGGATGCAGTAGCCACCCACCGGCGCGGAGCCGGTGCTGCCTCCGGCGGCGGCCCACTGAGATGGCGGCGGCCGCCGGAACTCGAGGCCTGTATCCTCACCAATCGCTGGATCACCCTTATCCGACACCTCCACCCCCTTGATCTCGTGTGGCATCTCCCCCTACTCTTGGTATGGGATCCAAGTTTGGTGGTGGCCGGCGCTGTGCGCCGGCCGTCCCTCGTCGGGCACTTGCGGCGGCGGTGGCCGATGGTAATGGATGAGTGGCGAAACCGAAGCCGAGACCGCCGACGGAGGTTGCACGAGTTGCCATGACGATCCGCCTCATCCTTGGATTTTTTCTCGCTTACTTCCTTGCTATCGTGGGGACCCCGATTGCCCGCGAGGCGGCGCTGCGTTTTGGCGTCGTCGACCAACCCGATGGTGCGCTCAAAAACCACCAACAGCCGGTCGCCTATCTCGGTGGTCTGGCGGTTTTCATCGCCTTCCTCCTCTCTATCGGAATGACTTTCGAGTTCGACCAGGAGCTGTTGGGCCTCCTGCTCGCGTCAACGATCGTGACCACTGTTGGTCTGATCGACGACTTCGGAGCCCTGACGCCGAAGCCGAAGGCAATCGGTCAGGTGGTGGCAGTTTTCGTTCTCATCAAATCGGGGATCATGATCCAGGTCGCGATCATTCCATGGTGGTTGCGGCTCGTCATCACCGTGGTGTGGTTGGTTGGGCTCTCCAATGCATTCAACCTGGTGGACATCCTGGACGGGCTCGCAAGTGGGCTCGGAGTTATCTCGGCAACCTTTCTCTTGGTTGTGGCGCTGCTCAACGGTCGCCTGATGGTTGCAGCCTTTACCGTGGCACTGATCGGCGCTCTGCTCGGGTTTCTTCGCTTCAATTTCTATCCCGCCACCATTTACCTTGGTGACTGCGGCAGTCTTTTCATTGGCCTCACCCTTGGCGCACTGGCGATGGTGATGGACTACACGGCGCACAATCCACTGGGCTGGCTGGCACCGCTCTACATTCTTGCCGTGCCGATCATAGACACTGTTTATGTGATGGTGCTCAGAATCAAGGCGGGGCGCAAAATTTACTACGGCAGTCCCGATCATTTCCCGCTCCGGGTGCAGCGCCGCCTCGATGGTTGGACCGCAGGCACGGTCGTCGTCAGCTACGCTGTGGCTGTGGTCTTTGGCGCCATCGGCCTGGTAGTCCTCTTTCTAGATCCTCTATCTACCCTCATCATCACAGCTGTAGTTGGCGTCACCGTCACCGGTCTCTTGGTCTGGCTCGCCATGGTCCCGATGGAGTCATGATGGAGCCGGTACTGATCATTGGCGGTGGCCTCACCGGATTGGTGGCGGCGGAACAGCTGGAGCGAGCGGGAACGCCAACTGTGGTACTCGAGCGCGAAGCCACACCGGGGGGCGCCTGCCGCAGTCTTTCCGATGAGGGATATACCTTCGATTACACGGGTCACCTGCTACACGTGGCTCGGCCCGAAACTCAGGCCTACCTCGAGGAGCTCGGCCTGTGGCGACAGCTCAAGGTCCACCGGCGGAGGGCGGCGGTGGTCATCGGCGGTCACGCGACTCCTTATCCGGTGCAGATCAACACACATGGCCTCGATCCGGAGGTGCGACGCGACTGCCTTCTCGGTTTCGTGCACGCCTGGGCGGACGAGACGGCTGAAGAGCCCGCTGATTTCCGGGCCTGGGTATTGGATCGATTTGGTGAAGGCCTCGCGGATCATTTCTTTTTCCCGTACAACAGCAAGCTCTATCGAGCCCGCCCCGAGGAGTTGAGCCTCGACTGGGTCGGGCGCTATGTGCCCAAACCGAAGCTCGAGGAGGTGGTCGACGGCGCCCTTGGGCTGCACGACGAAGATGTCGGCTACAACGCCACCTTCCGCTACCCGGCGAGCGGAGGTATCAGCCTGCTTCCAAACGGCGTTGCCGGCCGTCTGAGCTGTCTTCGACTCGAACGAGAGGTCACGGGGGTCCATCTTGGAGAGCGCTGGGTGGAACTTGCTGACGGCGAACAATTGGGCTGGCGGAAGCTACTGTCGACGATATCGCTGCCGGCCCTTATCGATCGCCTCGTCGACCCGCTGCCGGAGGAGGTCGCGGCGGCCAGACGCGCACTCCGATGGGTGCGGGTCCTCAACCTCGCTCTCGGTGTCGAGGGCCCGGCACCGAGCACCGAACACTGGCTCTATTTTCCCGATCCTGAGCTGCCCTTCTATCGAGTGGGCTTCCCTTCCAACCACGGTGACCTCGCTCCTCCGGGCTGCCATACAGTGTCCGTGGAGGCCAGCCTGGACCCAGGCGTAGGTGACGTGGAGGCCCTCGCTGCTGGCGCCCAGAGTGCCCTGGCCGGTGCCGGCCTTCTTGAGGAGGGGGCGTTGCGGGTGCGCCGGGTGACGGTCCTCGATCCGGCCTACGTAGTCTTTGATCATCACCGGCGTCAGGCGGTGGCGTTGCTGCGAGACTTCCTGCGCCAGCGGGGAGTGACGCTCGCCGGGCGCTGGGCCGAGTGGAAGTATTCGGCGATGGAGGACGCCGTCCTCGACGGCATGCGCGCCGCGCGAAACCTCAGCGACGCGGGGTAGCGGTCGTTGCAGAGCGAGACAGAGCGTATCCGGGTCCTTCTGGCCATCACCAGGCTCGAACTCGGTGGCGCGCAGAGGGTCGTGCTGCACACTGCCAGGAAGCTCGATCGGACGGTCTTTGACGTCGCTCTCGCCTGGGGTCCCGGGGACCTCCTCGATGATGAGGCGGCCGCGATATCCGAACTCGAGCGCATTCCTGTGCCGACGCTCGTCCGGCCGGTTGCGCCGATTTCGGATCTCCGCGCACTCTCGTCATTGCGTGCAGCGATGCGCTCCTTCCGACCGGACGTCGTTCACACCCACTCCTCCAAGGCGGGAATTCTGGGTCGGTTTGCGGCCCGCTTGGTGGGCGTGCCCGCGGTCCACACGGTGCACGGTTTCGGCTTTACGCCGCTGCAGGCGGCTCCGAT
>JACXWA010000058.1 GCA_014764485.1 Candidatus Sulfomarinibacter kjeldsenii | reverse complement strand
GAGATGTGGTCTCTCCTCTTGACGGCAGAACGACAGGCGATCTGGTGATCGCCTGTCACCGATGAGAAACGAGCGAGCTCCGAATACAAGCATTCGTCGCCGCATCGCTTCTCACCGGCCGCCGTGCCAGGGGCACGTCGGTTCTGCCTCGGGACGTATCTCTTCCAACAATTGAATGGAGAAGAGAGGTGGCGAGGCTTGCGCTCCCTGAGCGCAAGCCGTTGGGTCGGGACACCGGGACGAATGCCAGCATTCGGGTCCGAGTCCCGACTCAACGGTTCCCGGCCGTCGGATGACGGCCGAGACCTCGCCCGATATTGGAATCTAGCTAGGTCCCCTCTGCGTCTTTGCGGTTCAGAAGCGATCGAATGGTGGATCTGTGTTTATCTGTGTGATCTGTGGGCCATTTGGGTGGCCGGCTTTGTGATTTCTTTGTGTCTTCGTGCCTTCGTGTTTGTGACGGGGCGGTGGGGTGGGCTTGGTGCCCTTGGTGTCTTGGTGGTGAATTCCCTCAATCCCAGTCGATCATGAGGTGATGCAGCGAGCAGTCGAGGCGGGGGCGCAGGCGATCGGCGAGGATTTCTTCAACCTCGCGCAGACGGTGCCGCCTCGACGGGTGCAAAAGCACCAGGTGACGACAGCTCAGTCTGTCGATCGACTCCAACATGTCATCGAGATGCATGTGCCCGTAGCGAACCGCCCGCTCGCGGTCTCGCGAGCGGTAGAAGGAGCACTCGATGAGCAGCACCTCCGCTGCGAGAGCCTGAGGCTGATTCTCCAGCACCCCGGGCCCGCAGTCGGCGCAGTACGCGAGAAGGTTGGTTTCGATCTCTTCTGTGATGGTCACGCCGGCACTGCGTCGGTGCGCGATCTCTTCCCCCGAGAGAGCTGCATACTCAGATAGCAGGCGGTGGCGGCGCCACACCAGGCGCGAACCGAGGGTGGGTACCCAGTGGTCGGTTGGGAAAAAGACGAGATCGAAATCCCGGCGCAGAGAAAATCTCTCTCCAGCTTCCACCGGAACCATCTCGACCTCATATGGTTGGCCGCCCTCGAGATTTGCGTGAGTGGCGAGCAGACCCTCGATCCCAGGCGCAATGGCGCCTGGCGCGAGGAGCCGCGCCGGCCCCATTGACTGGAGCTGACGTTGACTTGCCCAGTACGCGATTCCTCCGAGATGGTCGACGTGGCCGTGGCTGACCACAACCGTCGTCATGGCCGGCAACGCGCGGTGGGCACGGCCCGCGTCGAGGGCGAGATGAAGCTGCGGCAGCAGAATCACGGTTCCGTCTCCGGCGCGCGATCCACCGACGATGATCAGCTCTCCCCAAGAAGTAGGGAGCCGGAGACGGCGGAGCTTGGTAGCCTGCATATCTCACCAGCTTGCGTCGCGAGGCCGGAAAGCTGTCGTGAGATGTGGTGTTTGCGACCTGAGGGGCGCGGAGCGCGTACTTGCGGTACGTCGAGCACCCCGATGGGAGCAAACGCCGCAGATTGCTACAGATGTGCGGCCGCAGCAGGAAGCTGGTGAGATGTGTGGGCTATAGAGGTTCACTTGGCGGATTGTACGAGGAAAAAGCCCGGATCGGACCGTCTGCCGGGAAGATCGACCCGCAGCGTCCATCGGCTCTCAGGCGCCAGCGTCTTTTTGAAGCTCTTTGCGCCAAGCAGACTCCGTTCCTCACCGAAGAGCTGTACGCCGACTTCGTAGGTGCCTGAAGGAGTCAGGATGACCCGGCGGACGGTGCCGCTGCCTTTGCGCTTGAAGCCGAGTACGCCCTTTGATGAAAAGTCGAAGGGCACCTCCGCGAGGGTTTCGCCATCGAGGGTGATCGCCACTACGCCGGAAGTGATCGGGGAGTCGAAAGACAGGGTCACGCGGGCGATCCCCGAGGCTGGAGTAGGAGTGGGAGGGGGCGCGGAGGTCACCGTGCCGGCCCCGGTTGCGCGCGTCGAGCGGCTGGTCGTGCGGCGGGTTTGAGCTCGCGGGATCCTTTCCTCGGAAAGTTCGAGATAGGAGGCTGCAATCTCATTCAATGGATCGAGCTCGAGAGCTTCGCGGAAGATGTTCCCTGCATCGACGTAGTCGCCGGCTCGGTAGAGCCGCCGTCCTTCGGTCACCAGCTCCGCAACCCGCCGTTGATTTTCGGCACTGGTTCGTTCGGCCTCGATTGCGCGATGGATATCGCGCGCGATGCGTCGCGCTGCCGGGGAGCTTGGAACCTGGTCAAGAGCTGCCTGGATGGCGCTTTTCGCTGCGGTCAGGTTTCCCGACCCGAGATGTATGGAGGCGGTTCGAAGAGAATTGACCACCGAGTTGAGATTGCGCGTCGAGGCGACGGACGGTGCGGAAAAAGGGCCTCGATCAATCTTCATGCGCAGACCGGTCACCGTCAACCCGAGGAGGACGACGGTCGCGCAAATGATGATCCATGCCCACCGCGGTTCCACCTCCCATCCGGCCCACTCGGGGAGCTGGATCCTGTCGTGAAATTCTCTCCAGAGCCCAGCAACCCGCGATGCGGGTGCAGGTGGCGGCGGAGTGCCGCCGTGAATTCGGGTCTCGAGATCGGGCTGATGGATGTGGGTACTGCCGGAATCATCGGGATGCCGCTGGACGAGCGAGCGGGCAAGCGCTGCGAGCACCTTTGCCAGCTCTTTGCCGGTCTGGAATCGTTTTTCCGGGTTCTTCTCGAGGCATTTGAGGACAATCGGATTAAAGGCCGCTGGGATCTCGGTGCCGACCGTAGATGGAATCGGGCTTGGCTCCTGGACGATTCGGAGAGTGACCTCGTGCATTGTGTCGCCGCCGAATGGGCGTTGGCCGGTGAGAAGGGTGAAGAGGACCACGCCGAGCGAGAAGAGATCGGAGCGGCCGTCGATTCCCTTGCCGGTGATCTGCTCCGGCGACATGAAATTTGGAGTACCGATGAACTGGCCGTCGACCGTGAGGTTCGAGGTCTCGAGACGCGCAATTCCGAAGTCGGTGATTTTCGCCGTGCCATCCGTGGTCAAAATGATATTGGCCGGTTTGACGTCGCGATGTACGACCCCGAACGAGTGGGCGTAGTCCAGGGCGATCGCGACGTCGGCTGCGATCCGCGCCACCTCGGAGGGCCTGAAAATGTGTCCTGTCGAGAGGATTTGTTTGAGGTCCCGGCCCTCGACGTGCTCCATGGCGATGTACATGAGACCGGTCTCGGGGTCCTCTCCAACGTCGTGGACGGTGACGATCCCCGGGTGGTTGAGCCGGCCCGCGGCACGGGCTTCGCGAACGAAGCGCTCACGAAACTCTTCTGCGTGGTCGGCGTCGAGGTCTACGCGCAGGGTCTTGAGCGCGACCAGACGATCGATAATCGGGTCACGGGCGAGGTAAACCACTCCCGTCGCCCCTCGTCCGAGCGTCTTTTCGAGCTCATAGCGTCCGATTCGCTTCTCAGACATCACGTCTTATTGTATCCGGACCCGTGCGGCAAAGCGCTTCTAATTGGCGGCGAGGAGGGTGCCACCCTTCGCATTGTTTGAATTCGTCGCTTCCCAGTTCAGAAGACCCTCTCGGGCAAACAATGCGAAGAGTGGCACCTGTGTCGTAGATGCCCCAACGCGCTAGGAATGGGCGGGGTGCAATCTGTGCCGACCAATGCAATAGCCTCGTGCCTGTCTGGCATCAGTCCGGCCGAATCGACGCGCCCCGGGAGCGTGCATAG
>JACXWA010000064.1 GCA_014764485.1 Candidatus Sulfomarinibacter kjeldsenii | reverse complement strand
CCAGTGGTTGGTAAACGTATTGAACGTCGTCACCGGCAACCTCGACCGTATAGGCGGTGCCATGTTCACGCAGCCGGCCGTTGACCTGGTCGCAAATACCGGCCCCGGCCATCTCGGGAGGTACGCCAGCCGGGTGCGAGGCCTTCCCGCATATGGCGGCGAGCTGCCGGTCGCGGCCCTGGCTGAGGAGATCCTCACAGAGGGAGAGGGGCAGATTCGGTCCTTGCTCACGATAGCCGGCAACCCGGTCCTTTCGACCCCGAATGGCGTACAGCTCGAGCGAGCTCTCGAGAGCCTCGATTTCATGGCGGCGGTCGATTTCTACCTCAACGAAACCACCCGTCACGCCCACATCATCCTGCCACCGACATCGGCCCTCGAGCACGACCACTATGACCTGGTGTTCAATCTGTTGGCGGTCCGAAATGTAGCGCGGTACTCTCCGGCGCTCTTCGATCCGGTGCCCGATAGTCGTCACGACTGGCAGATCCTGGCCGGGCTCCACCGGAGGCTGGAAGACGGTCCTCCTGTCGCACGTTTCAAACGCTGGTTGAACGCGAAGATCGGCCCGAGGCGCATCCTCGACCTGGGACTGCGACGGGGTCCATGGGGCTCGGGATTGATCCCCTATGGCAAGGGGCTTCGTTTGACCACACTCGAGAAGTCGGAACACGGGCTCGATCTCGGCCCGCTCGAGCCCTGCCTCCCGGCTCGGCTCCAAACTCCGAATCGGCGGGTCGAACTTGCTCCAATACCGTTTGTAAAGGACGCTCGGCGGGTCCTTGCCACCCTCGACGGCGATCCGACCGATCAGCCGCTGTTGCTCATCGGGCGGCGCCATCTCCGAAGCAACAACTCGTGGATGCACAACTCACGGCGGCTGGTGCGGGGGAGGGACCGCTGCACCCTTTTGATGCATCCGGAGGATGCAGCCAGAACCGGTGTGGTCGGTGAGGCGAAGGTCGCGGTGGTTTCACGTGCCGGACGCGTCGAGGCTCCTCTCGAGCTCAGCGATGAGGTGATGCCCGGAGTCGTCAGTCTGCCCCACGGTTGGGGCCACCATCGTCCCGGCACGGAGCTGTCGGTGGCCGAGGAGCACCCGGGCGTCAGCATCAACGATCTGACCGACGAGTTGGTGGTCGACGATCTCTGCGGCAATGCTGTCCTCAGCGGCGTCCCGGTGTGGGTGGAAAAACTTTAACCGGTAGTTTTCGGGTACATCTGGTCGATCACGTCAGCGTAGTTAGCGAGCAGAACGCGGCGTTTGAGCTTGAGAGTCGGTGTCAGCTCGCCCGCCTCCTGGCTGAACTCGTCCGGGACGAGGGTGAACTTTCGCACCGTTTCGTAACGTGAGAACGTACCCATCTTGGCCTCGAGGGCCGTCTGGTAGTGGTCGATGACCCTCTGGTCTCGGCACAGCGTCGGCAGATCACCTTCGATTCCGTTCTCCCCGGCCCATGACTCGAGGACCTCCGCCTGGGGGACGATCAGTGCGCTGATGAAATTGCGGCGGTCGCCGATGGCCATGGCCTGGGCGATGAACTCGTGGGTCTTGAGGGCATTCTCGATCGGCTGCGGGGCGACATTTTTTCCTCCCGCGGTGACGATCAGCTCCTTGATCCGGTCGGTGATGTGGAGGAAGCCGTCGTCGTCAATGTGGCCGACGTCGCCGGTGTGAAGCCAACCCTCGGAGTCGATAGTCTCGGCGGTGGCCTCGGGCTTTCGCCAGTACTCCCGCATCACGATATCGCCGCGGACGCAGATCTCGCCGTCGTCGGTGATCTTGAGCTCGACACCGGGTCCAGGTTTACCGACGCTGCCAAAGCGAACTTCGGTACGGGTGGTGGAGGTTGCCGCGCCGGTCACCTCGGTCATTCCCCACGCCTCGATGATGCGGATGCCGAGAGCATCGAAGAACTCGGCCAGACCCTTGGCAAGTGGGGCGCCGGTAGAGACGTAAAACTCGATGTTGCCGCCGGTCGCGGCGTGGATCTTTTTGAAGACAAGCGCCGTCGCGATCCGTTGTTGGATCGAGAGAGCTGGACCGGGCCTACCAGATCTCTCGGCCTCGCTGTATCTGCGGCCGACATTGACTGCCCAGTTGAAGATTGCCCGCTTGACCGCAGATCCCTGCTGGACTCCGGCGTGGATCCGGCCGTGGATCTTCTCGTAGACGCGAGGTACGGCAACGATATGTGTCGGGCAGATTTCGCGCAGGTTCTCACCCAGGGTCTCCAGACTCTCGGCGTATGAGATGGTAAAGCCGAAGAGCAGCGCGAACGCGTCAACCACCCGTTGCAGGATGTGCGACAACGGCAGGAACGAGAGCAGAGAATCCCCCTCCTTGCCCTCGAAGATCTGCCAGATGGCATCGAACTCCGCCATGAAATTGTGATGGGTGAGGGCCACGCCCTTTGGGTCGCCGGTTGTGCCCGAGGTGTAGACGATTGTCGCCAGGTCTTCGGGTTGCGTTCGGCGGGATAGCTCAACGAAATCGTCGACGGTATGGCCATCGCCCATGGCTTTGAGCGTGTCGAGGCTGATTACGAGATTGTTCTCTTCCAGGTTCTCAGGGTAAAAAACCACGATCTTTTCGATCGACGGCACCCGCTCGCGGATCGAAAGAACGGACGAGAGGTGGTCCATCGAAGACACGAAAACAACCTTGGCCTCGGCGTCGTGCAGGATGTACGCGATCTGTTCCCCGATCAGCGTCGTATAGAGAGGCACTCCGACCAGACCGGCGGCGAGAGCGCCGAAATCGGTGGTCGCCCACTCGGGCCTGTTTTCGGACAGAATTGCGATTCGGGATCCTTTTTCGTAACCCAGGCTCTTGAGACCGAACGCCGTCTTCGCTGCCTGCTCCAGACCCCAGTCGAACGAAAAGCTCTGCCAGGATCCTCCCCGTTTGACCTTGAAGGCCGTGTGCTGGCCTCGGCGTTCGACGATCTCGATGAAGCGCTCATTGAGCGTCGCTCCCATGTTCAGCCTCCTCGAAGGTGTTGAGCGATTGTAATGCCGGCGACTTCCTACAGCAACGAGAACTCCCCACCACTTATGACGTACATAAGGGTGATCGCAGCCGGCAGGCAGATCCGCAAAAGAAGTGGCCGATCGGGTTCCGGCGGTGATGCATGTCGAACCGAAGATCTGACGATGGCGATATCGAATGAACTCAGCTATCCGCGCCCTCTGACGGCCGAGGAGCACGACCTCATCGAGGCCATGCTCGGGGCGTTGCGCTCTGGTGTCGGCCGTTACATCGGGCAGCTCGAGGAGGCGGAGGTTGCCGGCGGCTGCGGCTGCGGTTGTCCGAGTATCAATTTTTCGGCGGAGTCGACCGTTACCGGCACCAAGCCGATTCCGGTGATACTCGCGGACGCCGAATCCCCCGAGGGCGTGCCGGTGGGGATAATCTTGTGGGCGCGGGGCGGCTGCTTGAGCGGTCTCGAGGTGCACCCCTGGGATGGCGCCGATGTCATTCGTCTCCCTCATGCCGACTCGTTGAGAAACCTCAGGACCGTCGACTGAATCGCCAGCGATGACTCCGTCGACCCGCTCTGTGGCTGTGCTACGGTAGCCGCAAGGTCTCGATTTCAAATAGCCGAGCCCTCGGGCCTGACCGGAATGTGTCGGGGTTGAGGCAAACGAACTCCCATCAAGGGGTGGGCTCGAATTGAAAAGGGGGAGATATGGATATCACGAGTCTTGTGATCTTTCTTGTGATCGGCGCCATAGCCGGTTGGCTGGCCGGAGTGGTCATGAAAGGTGGCGGTTTCGGCCTCGTCGGCGACATTGTCGTCGGTATCGTCGGCGCCGTTGTGGGAGGTTGGCTCTTCGGGGTCTTCGGAATCACCGCAGGCGGACTGGTCGGGGCTATCATTACCGCGTTTGTCGGCGCGTGTGTCTTGCTCTTTGTCATTCGCCTCATCAAAAAGGCGTGAGCGAAGAGCTTCAGCCTTCTCAGTCAATATACGGCAACACGGGAATCTCGCCGGGTCGGGAGACGTAGTGTTCAGGGAGGAGAACCAATGGGTGAAAACAACGGGAAGGGGTGCGGTTGCTGTGGTGGCGGGATTCTTGGCAGTATCGGTGCTGTGCTCGCGGCCCTGCTCAGCTGGAGCGTCAATCACAGCATTTTGTGGGCGCTTATCCACGCATTCCTGAGCTGGTTCTACGTGATCTACCACTGGATCGTGTACGGCGAGCTTCTCCCGTGATCGGGGAGAACGTGAAGGGATAAGAGTAAAGAGTTAGGGTGGTTCGTTTAGGCAAATTATTGTGAGAAAACCTTGACTCATTACCTGTTCCACTTTGACGATTCAAACTGGCGGTCGCCTACCAGTTCTAGTTCACAACTCCCGATTCGCCGAGATTCTGCTCGGCGTACTCGAGAACCCGGTCGTAATTCTCATAGTCCTGACAGTGTCGCTGCAGGAGTTGGAAGACGTCGGTAGCCTTGTCGATCTCCCCGGTATCGCCGTAGGCGACCATCAACTGCTCAAGCGACTCGCAGTCGTATCGGCGGACAAAGGCTGCGGCTTCCGAGAAAACGGCGCTGAATCCCGTTTGACTGGTCCAGCTGAGACAGAGAGCGAGAAAGGTGTAGATGTGGCCGATGTAGGTCTCGTCGTAGACCTCGTGCATATATGGCAGACAGCGAAGAAAATAGGGAATCGCCTCGCTGTAGTCACCGTCGTCGAAGAGGATAACGCCGAGGGTGTAACAGGACTGACAATAAACGCTGAGTACATCGTCAAATGACTCGAGGTAGGGTTTGTACGACTTCACCGACTCTTCGAGAACCGTGCGTGCGCTGTCGATTTCCTCGAGATCATAGTGGATGGTCCCTACCAGACCAAACAGGAAATTCCGCCAGTTGATCTCTTCTTCGCTTGACACCAGTAATTCGAGGTCAGCGATGTCGCTGTGGTCCGCGGTGCGTTCGTCCATCCGCTCGATCGCGCGTTCGATGCCCGCTGCAACCCTGCCGCTGTCATCGCTTCCCGTGTACCACTCTGGGATCTGCATGCTCGAACCCCTCCGCCGGGCGAAGAGTTTAGCTCGAACCCTTCCGATTGACCATCTCTAGGGGTTGGGAATTGAGTTATAATCTCGTTTGACTATGAGCTGTAAGAAGGGTGAATCCAAGGCAAAAGCCAAGCCAGGCCGTTACCGCTGCAAGGACTGCGGTGCGGTGGCTAAGAAGAAAAAGAAGAAAGATCTCTGCGAGCCGAAGAAGATCAAGGAGTAGGTGAACGATCTCAATCTGCGGTGGCTTTCGCTATCGAAAAACAGATCTTGCAGAGTCAGCTCTTCGATCCGGATCCCGATAGCGATCACGCGGATGGCTGCTTGAGCAGACACAATAAAAGCGCCCATGCCCCCGTATCGCCGACTGAATCGACCACCCTTCGGTATGGCATGGGCGCAAAAATGAACGCTCAGTATACGACACCCGGTACACGGCGCAAGGGGGTTCGCGATATGATCTTGCGAGGAGCTTGAAAGAGTCCCGGGGGCAATTCCCCCCGGTTCAGATCGGGGCAGAATGAACAACAACAAGGTGGAAATCCGTTACTGTGGAACCGTCCACCGCGTCGAATCCGGCATCCGTATCGATGACTTTCTGCGAAGCATCAACGGGGAGATTTCTGACACCGTATTGTCTGCGCTGGTCAACCGGCGTCAGGTGATGCTCGACTTTCCGTTGCGTGGCGAAGTTGATCTGGAATTGGTCAGCTTCGGGGATCGTGAGGGAGAGTCCGTATACAAGCGATCCGTGTGTCTCATTTTTTACGAAGCTTGCTACCAACTCTACCCCGGAGTTCGCACGGTGATCGGCCAGTCCCTCGGCAACTGTTACCACTATCAACTTCGAGGCGAACATCCCGAGCTCGAAGAAATGGCGGCTGCGATCGAGAATAAAATGGTCGAACTTTTCCGTGAGAAGCGCCCATTCAGGCGCGAAACGGTGACGATCGAGGAGGCGGAGAAACACTGTCGGGAAAGGGGCTGCGACGACAAACTACAATTACTGGCTACCCGCCGCTCCTCGACGGTTCACACCATCAGCTGTGGCGATTTCGTTGATCTCGCCTACGGGCCGTGCGCTCCGCATACGGGATGCTGTCCGACCTTTGGTGTGATGCCATTTGAAGACGGCCTCCTGCTGCGCTTCCCGCGCCGTGCCGATCGAAACCACCTGCCTCACTTCACTCCCCGCCAGCTCCTCTACAACACATACGTGGAGGCACGACGGTGGCAGGAGCTCCTCGGTGTCCAGAATGTTGGCCAGCTGAATCAGTTGTGTCTTGACGGTGGCAGCGGCCACATCATTCGCATTGCCGAGGGTCTGCACGAGAAGAAGATTGCTCAGATCGCGGACGAGATTCTCTCCCGAAGCCCTCGGATCCGCCTCGTGACCATCGCCGGCCCGTCCTCGTCGGGGAAAACGACATTTGCGAAGCGGCTTGGTATTCAGCTGTGGGTCAATGGCATCGATATGATTACGTTGTCCCTCGACAACTACTACGTCAATCGCGACGACACCCCTCGGGATGAGCAGGGGCGACTCGACTTCGAGTCCCTCGAGGCGATCGATCTCGAGCTCTTTCATCGACACCTTGCCGATCTTCTGGCGGGTAGGGAAGTGCTCACGCCTCGTTTCGATTTCGTCACCGGCCGTCGTAGCCCGGAGATCGACTGGGTGCCCTTGCAGCTTGAAGATCATCAGGTGCTGTCGATCGAGGGGATCCACGGGCTCAATGATCGGTTGACCAAGACCGTGCCGCGCAACCAGAAGTACCGGATCTTCATCTCGGCGCTTTCTCAGTTGGCGATCGACGACCACAATCGAATCTTCACCGCGGATGCCCGCCTCGTACGGAGGATTGTGCGTGACAATCTCTTCCGAGGCTTCAATGCTGAGCGGACCCTGGATCTTTGGGAGACGGTGCGGCGTGGAGAAGGTAAGTGGATCTTTCCTTTCCAGGAGCAGGCAGACGTCATGTTCAACTCGGCCCTGGTCTACGAACCGGCGGTGCTCAAGGTCTTTGCGGAGAGATTCCTGCTCCACGTCCCGAAAACGAACCCGGCCTACACGGAGGCCTTTCGGCTCCTCAAACATCTTTCGATGTTCGTGCCGATCTTTCCCGACGAGGTGCCGCAGACATATATTTTGCGGGAGTTCATCGGTGGCTCGACCTTTAAATACTGATCGTGGAGCTGGCGAACCGCGCTGCGACCGCTTCCGAGCTACTCACCGGCGAGTACCCCGATGCCGCCACAGAGCTCGACTACGGCTCGTCCTGGGAGCTTTTGGTGGCGACGGTGCTTTCGGCCCAGTGCACCGATGTGCGTGTCAACAAGGTGACCCCGGGGCTCTTCGAACGCTGGCCGCGTCCGGAGGATCTGGCGTCCGCCTCTCAGGCAGATGTGGAGGAGACGATCCGATCGACCGGGATGTTTCGCCAGAAAGCGTCCTCCCTTCGCGCCGCGGCCGCGATAGTCGCGTCTCAGCACGGCGGTGAGGTTCCGGCCGACCTGGATTCCCTCTTGGCCCTACCCGGTGTCGGCCGAAAGACTGCCAAGGTGGTCCTCGGCGTGGGTTTCGGGATTGCCGCCGGCGTCACTGTTGACACCCACGTCCGGCGGCTCGCCCGCCGCCTTGGCCTGACCCACCTCGAGGATCCGGAGAAGATCGCCACTGGACTGGAATCCCTCCTGCCGCAGGAGGAGTGGGTCAGTTTCTCGACGCGACTGATCCTGCACGGGCGGCGGGTGTGTAGCGCGAGATCTCCGCGCTGTGATGAATGTGTGTTGGCTGACGTGTGCCCGAGCAGGACCAAGTAATCAGTTATCAGTGATCAGTCATCAGTTCGTGAAATGAATCCCCCTACTGATCACTGATTACTGATCACTGATTACTGATTCCGGTCTCGTCCGCCATCTCCGATGCATCCAGACCCACTGTTCGGGATGGGTCCGTATCTGACGCTCGATGACGGCTGTGGCTGCAGCGGTCAGTTCTTCGACCCGGTCCTCGAGCGAACCGCCAACTGGAATCGGCAGGGGAGGGTGGATCTCAGCCTTGTGGGACCCGTCGGCGCGCCGGTGGATGAATCCCGGGACGACCGGGCAGCCTCTACGTATGGCCAGCATGGCGCCGCCAGAGGGCGTCCAGGTGGGTTGGCCGAAAAAGGGAACAAAGACCCCGGGAATGCCACGAATGTCCTGATCAATGAGAAGGGCGGCTACCCGGTTTCCGGCCAATGCTCGAACCATTTGCTTTCCGGCTGCAGGCCCGCGGAGAATGATCTCGGTTCCGAATCGACTTCGCATAGAGGTGACCAGTCGGTCGAGACGGGGATCATCGAGCCTGCGGGCTGCGGTTGTCAAGGGTACGCCCGCAATCGGTAACCGGGCGCTGAGAAGCTCCCAGGTGCCGCAGTGGCCGGTGGTGAAGATGACGCCTCGTCCGCCCTCGAGAGCTCCGAAGAAATTCTCGGCTCCCTCCAGGACGCACAGATTTTCGAGATCGTGAGGCCGCGCGTGCCACAGCCAAGCCACCTCGGCGAGCATGAGGCCGAAATGGCGTGCACATCCGCGCTCGATAGCATCCCGTTGACTCTGATCGAGATCCGGGAAGGCGATCTCGAGATGGCTGCGAATTCGCTTTCGACTTCGGGGCAGGAGGGCGGCAGCGGTTCGACCAAGGGCCTGACCGATCGGTCTGGAAAGGGTCAGCGGAAGTCTGCCACCGATACCGAGAAAGCTCCTGAGGCTGGCGTAGAGGACGAAGCTTCCGGCGCGGGACGTCATGGATGGAGTGTAGCTGAGATCGAGGCGAGAAAAAGGGTGTTGAGTTTTGAGTTGCCGCCCGTTCCTCCAGTCACTGTGGGTGGCGCGACGGCAACTCAAAACTCAAAACTAAGAACTCAAAACTGATCCTCAGCCCTTCCAGGGTTCGATACGAGTGACGGTTGCCGAGCCGTCGTCGATCTCGACCTCGTCACCCGGCACCCGCCCGAGCATCCGTTGCGCGAGGTCCGAACCGTTGGCGAATATCCGTCTGTCGAGATCCGCGTCCCACGCGCCCATAATGGTGATCGGTTCCAGCGTGTTGCCGTTCTCGTCTTCGAGGTGGATGACGGTGCCGATATTAACTGCCGAGACATCAGCTGCGCCGGGCTCGAGAATGCGGACCTGAGTCAGCTCTTCCTGGATCTTTGCCGCTCGAGCCGACTGCAGTTCCTGCCGGTCGCGCAGCATGTGATACTCGAAATTCTCACGCAGGTCTCCCTCAGCCGCGGCGGCGTTGATGCCCTTCAGAGTCTTTGGAATATCCACTTCCAGGAGAGTGCGCAGCTCTTCCTGCTTTGCCTCAACCGCGGCCTTCGAAGCCGCCAGGATCGGGCGGTCGTCAGTAGTGGGATCTCGATGTTGGTGCTGGGCCGCCTGCTCAACAAGGCGTTGACGCTGCGGCTCGACGGAGTCCAATCGCGCAATTCTCTGGCTGAACCGGGCGGCCTGGCGGGCGTTCGCCGATTCCATCAGAAGACGAATAGCCACCTTGCCGCCATCGAGGAGTCCCTTGGCACGACCCCTTATCGACGAAAATTCCTTGCGCGTGATCGCATCCGGGATTTTTTCGAGAACCGATGGCGTCATTCGTGACCGAATTGCCTGTGGGCAGTCGTCTTCAGACATCGTTTCGCACGCCCACACGAACTGCGCCGGGTGGTTGGCGTGGTTGCGGAAAACGGCCTCCATGGCTTGATCGACGAGCTCGGCATGTCCGTTGGCCTCGAGTTTGGCCGTGATCTCTTCCAGCAGGGCGGTTCCCTCTTCGTGCAGGAGCCACTCGGCCCAGACTTCGGGCCAGCCGTCGGGGCTGCTCTCGAAAACGGCTGCGAGTGCCTCAGAGCGCGCGCTTCGATCCGAGATGCCTGCCAACAGAGCAAGGGGAGCATCCGTCTGGACCAGCCTCTGTCGGCTGGATTGGGCGGCGTCACTTCCGCCGGGAAGGGCCGCGAGAATTCCGGCAGTTTGCCAGGCGACCCCTGGCTCAGAAGCCTCAAGGCTGGCAAGAGAATCTTCTAGGATCGTCGCCGCCGCTGCGGCTGTTTCTCGACCTCTATCGGCGAGGCGTCGAGCGATCGCCAGTCGGCCGGAGGGCGGAGCGGTCCGCAGTTCTGCGAGAAGAGCCTCGTCGGCGCTCTCGGCACTGTGGCTGACCGTATAGCGGAGACGAGAGCCCGAGCCCGAAGAGAGGACTCGAGGGTTTTTTCTGGCTTTGGTCCACCAGGAATTCCATTTTGCTGGAGGTAGCAGGCCTTCGAGAGCAGCCTTGATGGCGCTCACGCCCGATGGCTCGCCAAGGCTTTCGAGGATCTCAGTTAACGCCGTTCCAGGTTCGTTTTCGACAAGGTCTGCGAGTTTTTCCGGGGTCTCGACCTTTCTGCGCCTGAAGTCGCCCTCTGGTAGCGGTCGCAGGTGGCGTCTGGCCGCGCCAAAGGGTATGGAAACGGGGCGTGAACCGCCGAGATCAACCTTGATGTTCTCGAGCTGGAGGTTGAGGCCGACGACGCGGCCAACCCCCTGTCCCACGACCTCGACGACTGATCCCAGGTCGCGATCGAGCCAGCACTCGGCTGCTTCGAGTTCTTCGTACGGTCGCCGTGCTTTCAACATGGGGTATTTTTCGAGCACGCCCTCGAGGGAAGGGCTTCCTGATCGCTCTCTCGAAAAGGCATTGATCATCCTCTCGGTTAATTCGGATGGCGGATGCGGACTTGCAAGGCGAACCAATTCTCTGAGTGCAGCGAGGGCCTCGGCCGGATCCGAGCCCTCCTCGAGTGACTCCGCAAGCAGCTCGAGGAGGGTTCGAGCGAGGTTTTTTCGCCCGGCCTTCCACGCAAGACGTCGGACCTCGAAAAGCTCCGCCGTAGGAATCGGTTTCGTTTCCAGGGCTTCCAGCCACAGTTCCTCGACCCGGTCCCAGGCTCCAACCTCGAGGGCCTCGGCAAATTCAGGTCTGATTTCGATGCTCTCTGTCATTCACGGGCTCCCTCATCCGTTTCGGGTTGGGAATTGTAGCAGTGATTTCCCATCCCAGTTAGGGGTTTAGAGTAAAGAGTTAAGGTCTGAACTGCATGGGATAATCACGTCGCAGCCGCGTTGTTAAAATCTTCTTGACCCTTAACCCTTGACTCGCGTCGGTAGAGCGTTGGGAGTCAGCTTTTTGCCTGAGATGTGGGAATGCGTAAAACGTCTCCCGGATAAATGCGGGAGGTCCGGAGCCCGTTGGCACGGCGCAGTTCCGAGATCGAGACGCCGAAACGGCGGGCGATGTCGTACAGGGTGTCGCCTTTTTGTACCCTGTAGGTTCCGGGTCCGACGGCTGCCCGCTTGGGACTCGACTTCTCCACGGCGGCGGGGATAAGAAGTTCCTTGCCGGGGTAGATGCGGGAACTCCGGAGACCGTTGGCGCGCTTCAGGGAACTGACCGAGACGTTGTAGGCACTCGCGATATCGGACAGGGTGTCTCCCGCGCGAACGGTGTATCTCGTGCCGCTGGCTTTCAATGGTTGCTGGCGAGCCTGTGCGGTGGAGGTTGATGCTCCGTCCGGGATATTCAGGCGCTGGCCGGGTCTGATGAGGTCGCGCCGTGACAACCCGTTGGCGGCGCACAGGCTATCCACCGAAACCGAAAATCCGGAAGCAATGTCCCACAGGGTGTCGTTTCGTTGCACGATGTAGACGCCGCCGTCTGCTCGCCGATCCGGCTGTTTGGAAACGGTCCTCATCTCTGTTCCGAAACGCGGCACGATGAGATTCTGGCCCGGTCTGATCAGGCTGCCGCGGAGCGCGTTGGCCTGGCGGATCGCGCTGACGCTCGATCCATACTTGCGAGCGATTGAATAGAGGCTGTCTCCGCTGCGTACAGTGTGGATCATCCGCGGCGCCCATTGATCGCGCGGAGTCGAATTCAGGGCCGCTTCCGCGGAAGCGGTTGTGCCGGGAGGCAGGCGGAGGGTCGTCGTGCTCCTGGCTGGTGTCAGGTCTCGACGGATGGCTGGGTTGAGGTCGCGAAGCTCGTCGAGTGCGATTCCAGATTCCTTGGAAAGAAACTGCAGATCGAGGGCGTCAGGGACTTCGATCGTTTCGAAGTTCCACGGTTTGTCGACTGGCGGCGAGAAACCGTACTTTTCGGGTTGTTTGGCGACGATTACCGATGCGATGAATGCGGGCACATAGTTTCGCGTTTCACGCGGCAGGTACTGGCGGAGAATCCAAAAATCGCGGCTGCCCGAGCGCCGAATTGCCCTCCGGACATTTCCTGAGCCTGAATTGTAGGCAGCCAACGCCAGATACCAATCGTCGAACTGGTCAAAGAGGTCGGAAAAGTAGGCGACTGCAGCATCTGTGGAGAGCTCGGGATCCCGCCGCTCGTCAACCAACGAACCGACATCGAGACCGTAGTGGCGGCCGGTCGATGATATGAACTGCCACATTCCGAGGGCACGGGCGCGGGAGTAGGCCTTGACCGAAAACGCCGACTCGATCAACGGCAGGTATGAAAGGTCCTCAGGCAATCCGGCTCTGGCAAACCGGGGACGGATCATAGGCAGGTAGGTGCCGGCGCGACCAAGTCCGGTTTCGATGCGCCGGTGATACTCACCGGAAGCGACCATCGCTTCGAGGAATTGTTCGACCGTCGAATTGAGCACCAGCGGGAAATCACTCGGTGGCAAAAGGCTGTCGATCAATGCTTCATCGATCACGAGGTCGTCTACCAGAAGATCGATCGGGGGTAACTGAACGTACTCCTCGGCGTCATCGATTTCATCATCCAGGAGCTGCCGTGTCGATTCGATCTCGTTTGCCTCATCGATCAGCTCGGCAAGGTATTCGAGGTATCTCCCCTCGGGCGAGTAACCGGTTGGGGTCTCGAGCACAACGCAGAGTGCTTCATCGGCCATGGCGATGGCTTCATCGCCGCGACCTTCACCTTGCAATCGTTGGGCCTCCTCCATGAGATCGTCGGCGAAATCGCGGGTTGACTCCTCCCATAAACGATAGGTTTTTGGGGAGTTAGTCTCTGAGGAGCCGAGTTTGCGAGATGGTTCCTGGGTCGATGTGCAGGATACCAGGAACAAGACCGGCGCCGCCACGATCAGCGATCGCCAGCTGGGTCTGCGAGCGCTGCGGGTCAACGAAGGTTCTCCAGATCCAAAGATAATCGTAGGCACAGTTTCTTGAGTGCAGTTGCGTCCTCAATATCGACAGACACGGGATCGAGGGAGTGAATGATGTCACCGCCCTCGTCCTGGATTCTAATTGCGATCTGCATCCCCCGCATGGTTTTGAAGATATCCGAGTTTACGGATTTTTCGATTTTCCGACGCAATTCTCTGGACTGGCCGGTATCGCCGGAAATCAGCGAATCGAGATCGAGGTCTGACGCAGTGGTCTTGGGTTGCCGACCGCTGATACCCATCGTCGCTTGTTTTCTGAGTCCGTCCAGCTCCGCGAGGATGTCCATCTGGTTCGAGACCTGGACCCGCTTGACCTCTGGCGGTTCGGCCGGCTCAGCACTCGTTTCGGCGTCAAACTCGACTTCGATGACTTCTGACTCAGCAGCGGTGCGAGGCGCCTCTTCGGCAACATCTTCGCTGACCTTGGTGACCTCGACATCTGGAAACGGCTGTCCAATACCGTCGTCGGTTGGGGATGCCTCTTCCTGGTCCATTTTTTCGTCCGCTGTAATCGTGGCTTCTTCGAGATCTGCCGAGGCAATCTGGTCTTCACCCGAGACATCGGGCTCGGCCACTGGTTCGACCTCTGCAGGTTCAGGCGCCAAAGCGGCCGCCTCGGAGGTATTCTCAACTCCTACAACTTCAGCCTCGACACCGGCCCCTTCTTCTGCAGCCCGAACCAGGGATTGAGCTGAGATCGGTGCCGCGGGTTGCGGCGGTTTGACCGGCCGCACCGAAGGCGCTCCGATCTTCGTGGTCGTCGTCGAACCCTCGGGCGCGGTCATTCGCACCTTGAGCTTCTTCAGTGTGAGCTTGGTGATTTCCTTGAGAGTCGTGATGACCCCGTCGCCGTTGACCGCAGAGGCTTCCTCGTATTTGAAAGCCCCGTCGGGATTCAGGTCGGCGTTGAGCTCTTCGATCGCCAGGATGTTGCTGAGATCTCGTTTGTTGTACTGAAGCACGATCGGTATCTCAGAGATCCCGAGCCCGAACTCCTCGAGGTTTTCAGCCAGAGTCTGAAAGCTCTCAATATTTGCGTCGCGCATCGGGCGCTGTGAATCGGCCACAAAGACCAGTCCATCTACACCCTTCAACACCAGTTTTCGCGTTGTGTTGTAAAACACCTGTCCTGGCACAGTGTAGAGCTGGAGCCTGGTCTTGAAGCCGCCGATGGTTCCAACCTCGATCGGCAGGAGATCGAAAAACAGTGTCCTGTCGGACTCTGTCTCGAGCGACACCATTTCGCCTCGTGAATCTGGTGAAGTTTTGGCATAGATATAGCTGAGATTTGACGTTTTCCCACACAAGCCAGGACCGTAGTACACGATCTTGGCGGCCATCTGCATTGTTGCCCAGTTGAAGAAAACCATACCAGTATTGCGACCTTGTCCGCAAATCCCAAGCTAACACAATGCCCCGCAACGGTCAATCATCACAGTCGGTTGCGGTTTGTCGGGTTTCTCTAGAGCCGCTGAAACGGCGCCAGGGCTGGAATACATCGATGATGGGCGATGATACAATCAAACGGGTCAGTCTGAGCGTCTCGGGTGCGCATTCCGTATCTTATCCGGCAGCAGACGGCAGGGCTGATTGGCTGAAGAATCGTGCAGGAGTTTGAGATGGAATTGAGCAGGAGAGCGCTCTCCGTTCTCTGTGCGGTAGTGGAGCTTCATATACGCTCGGGCGATCCTGTCGCCTCGAAGCAGGTGGCTTGCCACTCCGGGCTCGGTCTGTCTCCAGCGACCATGCGCAACGTGATGGCCGAATTGGAGGAGGGCGGCTACTTGTGCCGCGCCCACAGCTCCGCCGGACGGGTTCCTTCGGACCGGGGTTTTCGTCACTACGTCGACGCCCTACCGCGAAGCAGTGGCCCAACGCCCACGATGAAGCGGGAGATCGAGGAACGAATGGCGGCGATGCGCCGTGAGCTGTTCGAGGACGTCGAATGGGTCGCCCGCCTGATTGCCGAAGCGACCAGGGAAGCCGGGGTGGCTGTGAGACCGATGGGCGATGGGCCGGTGCTTGAAGCGATCTCGCTCGTCATGCTCGATAACAACCGGGTTCTGGGTGTCATCGTTACCGATGACGGCGCGGTTGAAAGACGCGTACTCGAGCTCGATGGTGACCGAACCCGAGAGCGCCTCCAGACACTTTCGAATTTCCTGACCGGCCACCTCGCAGGGCTGTCGATTCGGGAAGTCGAGTCGTGCATAGACGCTCTATGCCCGGAAGAGGGCCTCCCCGGACCTGAGGACATTCAAGTCGAAGCGCAGGAAATCGCACGCCAGCTCTTTTCGATCGATGATCGGGACGTGGAAGTATGGGTTGCAGGTACCGACAATCTGTTGGCTACGTCCGACTTCGTTGATATCGAGCGGGTCCGTTCGCTGTTGACCACCCTTCAGGATCGCCCGCGAATCGCCAACGAGTTTCGAAAAGCGTTTGCCCGCGGCCGAACGCAGATCTTGATCGGTGAGGAATCGGAAGCCACCGCTTCCGGTAGTTTGGGGATGGTGGCAACGTTGTACTTCAGGGATAGCCGAAGAGCGGGAGCGGTAGGCGTTGTCGGCCCAAGCAGAATGGACTATCAGCGGATCGTTCCGGTTGTCGAGTATGTTGGGGATACGTTGACGCAGATGCTGGAGACACCTGGAGCGAGCGATGCCTGAGGACAGAGATATATCGATGGATCCGATTGAACCTGATGACGAAATTGAAATCGAGTTCCTCGACGAGGAAGACGAGGTCCAAGAGGCTCAAGTGAAGCCGGAGGGCCTCGAGCCGGTACAGGAAACGGTGGTCGAAGAAGAGGCAGAACAGCTCAAGGCGGAGCTCGATCGTGTTCGGGACGTCTACCTCCGAAAACTGGCTGAATTCGACAATTTTCGCAAGCGGGTCGAACGGGAACGTGAGGACATTCGGCTCGCAGGAGTCGAAGAGATTGTGAGGGATCTTCTGCCGGTGCTCGACAACTTCGAGCGTGCGCTGCAACACGCGGAGGATGACAGCGGCGCTTTTCAGCAGGGTATCGAACTGATCGCTAAACAGCTCTGGGACACCCTCGAACGTCGCGGTGTTCAGGAGGTGAATCCCGTCGGGAAGCCATTCGATCCGGAACTGCACGAAGCTGTGCAGAGAGTGGAGGACGGCCAACACCCACCTGGAACGGTGGCATGGGTCATGATCAAGGGCTACACCATGGGTGACCGACTCGTGCGGCCCGCGATGGTTGGAGTTGCTGTCGAACCGAACGGCGACTCAGATGGCGGGGGAGGCAGTCCGTGAGCAAGATCATCGGAATCGATCTGGGCACCACCAACTGTTGTGCCGCGGTTGTCGACGTGACCAAGCCGGTCGTGATTCCGAATCGGGAGGGCGCCCGAACGACTCCATCGGTGGTCGCTTTTACGGCCGCAGGAGAACGTCTGGTGGGGCAGATTGCACGGCGCCAATCGATGACCAATCCGCAGAACACGGCCTATGCCGTCAAGCGACTCATCGGACGACGATACGACTCTGAAGAGGTGCGGTGGGCGAGGACCCTGGTCCCCTATTCGATCGTTGAGGCTGAGAATGGGGATGTCTGCGTGGAGATCCTCAGCCGACCCTACAGCACTCCTGAGATCTCGTCGTTCATCCTCCGCGAGATCAAGGAGTTCGCCGAAGAATTTCTCGGCGAGGAGATCACCCAGGCGATCATTACCGTGCCCGCCTATTTCGACGACAGCCAGCGCCAGGCTACCAAGGATGCCGGCACCATTGCCGGTCTCGAGGTGGTGCGGATCATCAACGAGCCGACGGCGGCTTCGCTGGCCTACGGTTTTGGCAAGGACAAGAATGAAACCATCGCGGTCTACGACCTCGGCGGCGGAACCTTCGATATCTCGGTGCTCGATATTGGAGACGGGATTTACGAAGTCAAATCGACGGCGGGCGACACGTTTCTAGGCGGTGAGGATTTCGATTCGAGGGTCATGGAGCATCTGCTCCAGGAATTCAAAAGCGAGACGGGTCTCGATCTCTCTGACGACATGATGGCGATGCAGCGCATCAAGGAAGCCGCGGAGGCGGCCAAGTGCGAGCTCTCCAGCCACGATGAGACAGATATCTCTTTACCGTTCATCGCTGCCGATCACACGGGACCGAAACACCTCCAGGTGCGGGTTACCCAGAGCCAGCTCGAGGGATTGGTGGCCGATCTCGTTGAGCGGACCCTCGAACCGTGCAGAAACGCTCTCGAGGCGGCACGGCTCGACCCCGAGCAGATCGAAGAGATCATATTGGTGGGTGGCCAGACCCGGATGCCGCTCGTCCAGAGGACGGTCACCGAGTTCTTCAAGCGCTCGCCGAATCAGGAGATCAACCCCGATGAGGTGGTCGGAATCGGCGCAGCCATTCAGGCCGGCATCCTCCAGGGCGAGGTCAAAGACCTGATTCTGCTTGACGTCACGCCTTTGTCGTTGGGGATTGAGACCCACGGCGGGTTGTTCACCAAAATCATCGATCGAAATTCGACCGTGCCGACCAAGAAGTCAATGATCTTCACGACTGTTGGCGATAACCAGACCACAGTTAACGTGCACGTTCTCCAGGGTGAGCGCGGTATTTCCGGCGAGAACCGGTCGCTCGGTCGCTTTGATCTGGTCGGAATTCCCCCTGCTCCGCGAGGAGTGCCGCAGATCGAAGTCACGTTCTCGATCGACTCAAACGGAATCGTCAATGTCGGCGCGCGGGATCTCGCCACTGGCAAAGAGCAGAGCATCGAAGTGAACCCGGCGGGCGGCCTGTCCAAGCTTGAGATCGACGGGCTCATCGCGGAAGCGGACAAGTTCCGAAAAGACGACCAGGAACATCGCGAGATCCGCGAGCTGCAGAACCGTCTCGAGGGTCTGCTCTACACTAACGAACGTGTGATTCGGGAGTTCGGTGCCGGCCTGAGCAATGAGGATCGCGAAGAAGTGAGGGCGACCCTCAATCGAGCCAGGAAAGCCCTGACCAGCGAAGAGCGATCGGTCCTCGAGGAAGCAATCTACGCGGTCCAGGATGCCGCACAAATCCTGACAAACGTCATTATGCTCGACCCGGTGGCGGCGCTCGGCGGGGTGCTCAAGATGAATCCCAATGCGCCCGGCGGCGACGTTCCCGATGAAGAGAGCGAAAGCGAGTCCCAGGAATAAATGACCACCGGAACCCGGCGAGATTATTACGATATTCTCGGTGTCAGTCGAGATGCGTCGGCGGGCGATATCAAGGCGGCCTACCGCCGTCTGGCAGTGCAATATCACCCAGACCGAAACCCCGACGACCCAGATGCCGAGGAGAATTTCAAGGAGGCCTCGGAAGCCTACGCCGTGCTGTCGGACACCGACAAGCGGGCGCGATATGACCGCTTCGGTCATCAGGGCCTTGGAAGCGAAGGGTTTACCGGCTTCGATCCCAATGCGTTCGGTGATTTCGCCGATATCCTTGGCGATCTATTCGGGTTTGGTGACATTTTTGGCGGCCGGCGGCGCGGCGGTGGCCAACGGTCGCGCCGGGGGCACGATCTTCAGTACACGCTGAGGCTCAAACTCGAAGAGGCGGCAACCGGAATTGAACGACCCATCCGTGTGCCACGGTTCGAAGGCTGTGAACGTTGCTCCGGCTCTGGATCGGAGCCCGGCACAACTCCAGAGAACTGCGGTACTTGCCAGGGTTCGGGCCAGGTAGCGTTCAGGCGTGGTTTTCTTTCCGTCGCCCAGACCTGTCCAACGTGCGGTGGTGCGGGTCGAGTGAACCGTGATCCATGTGGAGATTGTGAAGGCAGGGGACGGACCGAAAAAGAAGTAACGCTCAACGTAACGGTGCCGGCCGGCGTCGACACTGGCATGCGGTTGCGGTTGGCCGGCGAAGGTGAGGCCGGCTCGATGGGAGGCCCGGCCGGAGATCTCTTCGTTGTGATGGCGATCGAGGAGCACGACCTCTTCCAGCGCGATGGCGTGGATCTCCACCTCGAACTTCCGGTCTCAGTCTTTCAGGCGATGCTCGGCGCCAAGGTGCCGATCAAGACCATTCTTGGCGAAGAGGCAGAGATCGCGGTGAACCCCGGCGCACAGCCGGGTGAGGTAGTGAGACTGAGCGGCTCCGGAATGCCCGACGTCAACGATCGCCGCAGGGGCGACCTTTACGTTCACCTGCGGGTGGTCGTACCGGCCAGGCTGACATCCGAGCAGCGCAAGCTTATCGAAGAAGTTGCCGAGCTCGGAGGAGGTCTTGAGCCGGAGGTTGATCGCGGGTTTTTCGAGCGGCTGAGGCGAGCCTTTGGCGGAGAATAGTCGCGTAGAGCGTAAGGGAGGGCCCCGCTGAGACGCACTCTGGGGCTTCTGCAACACCCATTGAGAGCGCTGAGCGGCATCGACGACACCGGTGCCACTCTTCACATTGTTTGCCCTCAAGGCGTTGCTGAATTTGGAGGCGACGAATTCAAACAATGTGAAGGGTGGCACCATGCTCGCCGAAGCGAGAAGCGCTTGGCGGGTTCCTAACGGAAGCCGGTAGGATGCTTCACACGGAATAATTCAATGGTAGACACCTATCTGAAAATTCGCTGCATCATTCCGTCTGATCTGGAGGAGGAGCTCCCTGAACTTTTAGGGCCCTGGGGTGTGCTCGGCACCGAGATTGGTGGCCATTCGAATGGCGGGGTCATTATTGCCGTCTACCTCTCCGGGGTCGATTCAGGTGATGTGGACGGCGTGTGCTGTCTTCTGACCGATCGGGGGGCGCGCGACATCGAAAGGGAGACGCTCGCGGCCGCCGACTGGCTAGCCGGCTTTCGCGAATCTACTCGCCCATTTGAAGTAGGCGGATCCTGGTGGATTGATCCCCACCCTGATCAACCCACTGCTGCTCCATCTGGACGGCGTCGGCTGGTAGTCGAACCGCGCATGGCCTTTGGGACCGGTTCTCATGAGTCGACTCAGACGATATTGATGGCGCTCGAGGAAATCGAAGTCAAAGACCGCAGGGTGCTCGACGTTGGTACCGGTTCGGGAATCCTGGCTCTCGCCGCGGAATGCATGGGAGCGGATTTCGTGGTCGGGCTCGACATCGACGCGACTGCAGTCTGGGTGGCTTTCGAAACTGCCCAACAGCAGGAGTGGAGGTCCAGTGTGGGATTTGTCCTCGGACCGGTAGAGTGTATTGGCGGCGGGGAATTCGATATCGTGATGTGCAATATGATCACCTCCAGCTTTCTGCCACTCGCGCCCGAGTTGAGGAAAAGGCTATCTCCGGCCGGAATCGCGGTGTTTTCCGGTCTGCTCGCTTCAGAGGTCTGCTATGTGTCCGGGGCGCTGATGGAGGCCGGTTTTATCATTTCGTCCCACAGCATTCACGGTGATTGGGCGAGCATCGTCGCCCTCGCAGCGACGGCGCCATGAAGTCGGTGCCGTGGCTGCTTGCGGCATCCGGGGATTTGGAGGTCGGCCGTACTGTGGTTCTCGACCCCACTGAAGCCCGCCATCTGTCTGGTGCGCTTCGCCGGCGTCCTGGCGACGGGATTGTGCTGGCCGACGGGAACGGTGCCGTGGCTGAAGCGAAATTGGTTGCGATCGGAAAGGGGAGGGTTGAAGCTGAGATCCTATCGGTTCGCCATGAACCCGAGCCAGAGGCCGAGGGGGTCACATTGGCCCTGGCGATGATCGACAATCGGGCGATGGATTGGGCGGTACAAAAGGCTGTTGAAGTCGGGGTTCGGCGATTTGTGCCGATAGAGACGGAACGGACACAGGTGCGAGGTAGAGATTCCGGGGCTCGCGTCGAACACTGGCGAAGGATCGCCATGCAGGCGCTGAAACAGTGCCGACGACCGAGGGCAATGACTGTCACGGAGGTCATGCCTCTGGAAGCTCTCTTCGAGGGCGATTCAGAACGGGTCGGTGGAGTGGTCGCCGATAAGGAGGGATTCGCCGTGGGAGAACTGCCGGAGACCGTTGGGAATCTGCTGGTCGTTGGACCTGAGGGAGGTTTCACGACTGCAGAATACGAGTTCTTCGATCGCAGTGGTTGGCCGAGACTAAGGTTGGGCCCACATATCTTGCGGACCGAGACGGCCGCGGTCGTGGGTGGAGCGATGATGGTTGCGAGAGTCCAGGATCGTTGAGTTGCACCCCTCCCAGCGCCCCAGATTCACCACCAAGTCACCAAGGTTTTCCTTTTTGTTCACAACGTTGGCCTCCATTGAAGGGGTCGAAATCCACCATCGCCGGGCAAGTCGACCGATGAACAAGACAGACACTCAAGAACCTCTTCGTGGACTTTTGGTGGACTTGGTGTCTTGGTGGTTCAATCGGCCGGACGTACGTTTGGGTTAGAATCTCCGCCATGAATGAAGACACCATTTGGATCGACTCTCACGCGCACCTGAGCATGTTCGAACCAGAGGAGATTCTTGCGGTCCTCGAGCGGGCCGAAAATCGCGGGGTTGGAGGTGTGCTGACACCTGCGACTGGGCGTGACGATCTCGATATATCGATTGCGCTTGTCGAGGACTGGCCGGGGCGAGTCGTAGCTGCGTTGGGTGTGCACCCACACGAGGCGGATTCGCTGGGCGCCTCCCTCAAGCGGTCTCTCGAGCAGGGGTGCGCCCGACCTGGGGTGGTTGCGGTGGGTGAGATCGGGCTTGACTATCACTATATGAACTCGCCGCGCGAGGATCAGCTTGCCGCATTTTCCTGGCAGCTTGATCTAGCGATCGAACGCGATTTGCCGGTTGTCGTGCATAACCGGGAGTCGTGGCAGGATCTCGAGTCTGTCCTTGGGGAGAGATCGGGCCGAATTCGTGGCGTGTGTCATTCCTTTGCGGAGGGCCCCGATGAGGCGCGACGGGTCTTGGAAATGGGCCTTTATGTGGGCATTTCCGGAATGGTGACTTTTAAGACTGCTGAGAATATCCGGGAGATGGCTGCAGTTCTCGAACCGAATCGCGTCCTCGTGGAAACCGACAGTCCCTTCCTCGCCCCGGTGCCGCACCGAGGCCAACGAAACGAACCATCCTTCGTACCCCTGGTTGGCGAGAGGCTGGCTAAGGAATGGAAAAAGCCGGCGGAGGAGGTTGCCTCGCTCTCATGCGCCGGCTTCAGGGATCTTTTCAATGTTGGTGATGACTGGCCAAGCTAAAGTTTTTTTGGTCGCCGTCCACGGCGTCTCTGCACGTGTTTCAGGCTGATCGTGAGCATATTCGAATCGGGATCGTGACCGACGTCAAACCGCTGAGCCTCCTCAAACGAAAGCCCGTAGAGGTCGAAAAACTGCGGCGCTTTGAGGCTGACTGATCTACGCCTCCGAGACAGTTTCAACGCACCATCATCGCCTTGATTTTTGGTGATCTGTACGCCGACCATCTTTCGAGTTTTATCGAAATACAACACTGCGTACGACGCGGTATCGAGACCAAAAGTCTCTACCGTCGCGGCATCGAATGAGATCAAACCACTCGGGCGGATCGTTGCTCGAGGCCGCACACCGGATGTCTGGGGCGGAATGAATTTTTCGAAACTCATCGGTCACCTCCTGAGAGTTCATCGTCAGAATATGTATTATTAAATCGAGAGTCAAGCATTTTTTTAATATTTTATTCAATAATTCTTCTCGAGTTGTTGGTAATTTGACGAGGTGTCAAAGGTTATTTTATGTGCTGACAGGGCTTCTTCACATAGAGTGCCCATGGTGTCTATTCGAGCGGGAATGGCTGAAGATATGGAGTTGCCATGGAGTGAAATCGTAATACCTCTGATGAAAATGGCATCGGACTGCCGCTGCATTTACCGTGTCGAAATGGTTTGCTGATTGATAACCCGGAGGGGCAGACGATGGCGGGGTCGGTGGTTTCACGCTAGACTTCGCCAATGGAGTTCGATGATCCTCGGGCAGGTCAATGGATAGAGATCGACGGAAACTCGTTGATCCACAACCTCGAGTTGTTTCGAAAAACAATAGGGAAAGATGCATCTTTGCTCGCCGTGGTCAAAGCGAATGCCTATGGTCATGGTCTGTCGAAGATTGTCCCGAAAGCGGCAGAGGTTGCTGAATGGTTCGGAGTCCATACGGCGGAGGAGGCCCGACAGATAAGGCGATTGGGACCGAATGTTCCCATCCTTATTATGGGTTTCGTACCTCCCTCTGAGCTATACGACCTTGATTGCAACCATCACCTGGTAGTTTCTTCTTCCCAATCATTGGAGTGGATCGCGTCGTATCGCCAGCGGACGGGAGTCAAACTTCCGATACACATCAAAGTCGATACGGGCGCTAAACGTCAGGGTGTTCCCGTCGACGCATTGCCGAAGCTGTTCGATTCTGCTTCGCAGCAATCCATCGATGTCGTAGGTGTCGCCTCACATTTTGCGAATATTGAGGACACGATCGAACATGAATTTGCCCGGGTCCAGCTGCAACGGTTTCGCGAAGCGCTCGAAGTGGTTCAGCGAGAGCTGAAAGAACTTCCACCATACATTCACGCGTCGTGTTCAGCGGCAGCGCTTCTTTTCCGAGAGACCGACTTCACTCTCGCACGGGTGGGTATATCGATGTATGGACACTGGCCTTCGCGAGAGACACGATTGTCCTGGTCTATGGAACATCAGGGTGACGGCGTCAACCTGCATCCTGTACTTACGTGGAAGACGTTGGTCGGCCAATTTCAGCTTGTCGACAGGGGTGAGTCGGTCGGATACGGAAGGACATGGACTGCGCGACGCCCCAGTCAATTGGCGGTGATTCCAGTCGGTTATGCGGATGGCTATTCACGTTCCCTCGGCAATCGTGGAAGGGTCCTTATTCGAGGACGTTCCGCATCTGTTGTGGGGCGGGTGTGTATGAACATTCTGATGGCGGACGTCACCGATATTCCCGACGTTTCGGTCGGTGACGAGGTGGTCCTCATCGGGCGTCAGGGAGAGGAAGAAGTTCAGGTCGAAGAACTCGCATCGTTGAGCGAAACGATTAACTACGAATTTCTCGCCCGGCTCTCTCCGGCGATTACGCGCTCCATGGTCTGATGCGGGCATCGATCGTCATTCCCACGTTCAACCGGCTAGAGCAGTTGCAGACCGTCATCGCTGCGGTTCGACGTCAGGTTCGACAGTCGGGCGCCAATCTGGAGGTCGTAGTGGTCGACGACGGCTCTTCGGATGGGACCTCGGATTGGCTCGAAACTCAGATCCAAATTCCCGGTTTCAGGGCGATTCATCAGCCGAATTCGGGGCCGGCGAGGGCCCGCAACCGGGGAGTTGAGGCTGCCTCTGGCGATCTCATCCTGTTTCTCGGCGATGACACCGTGCCACAATCTGGTTGGCTCGCCGCCCATCTCGAGGAACATCGGCTCTTCGGAAACCCTGGACCGCTGGCGGTGCTCGGCTACACCTCCTTCTCACCCGATACCGAGAGCCCATTCCTGCGTTTCATCAACGAGTACGGCGCCCAATTCGGATACCTCTTGATCGAAGATCCTCGTGCGGTACCCTTCAATTTCTTTTATACGTCGAATATTTCCCTGCAGCGAAGCGAACTCGTCAGGTTGGGCGGATTTCGAGAGGATTTTCCGGCGGCGGCCTGGGAAGACATCGAGTTTGCGTATCGTGCGGTCGGGGAGGGATTGAAGATTCACTACCAGCCGCAAGCGCGCACGCTTCACAGACACTGTATTCGGCCGCGGACGTTTTGTCGCCGCCAGAGGACATCGGGGCGGTCGGCAGCGATCTTCGCGAAACTCCACCCGGAGCTTGACGATTTCCTGGGCTTGCACCGTTCTCGCCGAATGACACGACTTGGACGACTGCGTCGCAGCGCCTTGTGGCTGATGGTTGAGCTTGGAGAAAGGGTGGAGGGGATCGTTCCTCATCGCGTGTATCAGAATTTTCTGGATCTGTGTTACCAGGAGGGCCTGGCAGAGGGTTTGCAAGGGAAATGAGCGGAGGTGATCCATGGGGACGCTGCGGCTGATCCAAATCGTCCTTGCTCTATTCGTGCTGGGTGCTGAAGGTGCCGGAGCGCAGACTGCCGGACAATCGACAGGCGGGGTCTCTGACGAGCCCGCCGGCACCGCCGATTTGAGCAAGGTCATCGTGCCGTGTTCGCCGGTGGCTGCCTATTGGGACGGCCCGCCACCCGTGCCAGGGATGCCGCCAGGGCCCCAATTGGCCGTTGTCTCGATCGATGTGCGACCCAAAGATGCCCGAGTCCACCTCGATGATCGCTTTGTTGGCCGGGCACGGTATCTCGATGGCAAACCGGGCTACCTTTACCTTGAACCTGGCACCTACAATCTCGAGCTAAGAATCGAGGGTTATCGGACTGTTCTGGTAGAGCTCGATGCCACCCCATCTTGCAGATATGACCTGAAACACCGAATGGAAAAATCCAGACAAAAGGTCTCCGACCCGTCGGCAATCGCCTATGGCAAAGGGGAACCCTTCAATCGGGTCTTTGCGCCCAGGGTCCAGACAAAGCCGGAGGTGATGTCGCCTGATCGGCCGGGGCCTGACCCGGGCTTGAGGCGGGATCTGGATAGCCGGTCGAACCGCACCTTCGATGCCGTAGAGATTCCCGGAGCATCGCTGCGGTTACGAGTGAGGCCTGATTTTGCGTCGGTCTCTATCGATGGAGTCTTTGTGGCCACCGGCAGGGAGCTGGCCTTGATGGAGGGACCGCTGGCGGTTACCGCTGGCAAACACGACGTTTTCGTCAGCGCCACGGGGTTCATTGCGGACTCGAAGCTCATCGAGCTGGACAAGGATGAAGTCCTTGAGCTCGAGATCTCCCTGTCAGAAAAGCGACCGGATTGACCTGGGGCTGCCGAACCGAGCCGATGCGGGTGCCCATGGGCCCGTTGGCGCCTATTGAAGGCAACTCCATACATGCTCGTGGTTAAGGTGGACATCGAGACTGCCCCATGTTACGATGAGACATCATTTGAGAAAGGGAGGGGCTTGGGGACGCTGACCACCTTGAAACCTACCTTAAATAGGCCAACCTTTTTAGGCCAGCCAATTTCCCATCGTTTTATCCTACCTTTTTGGCTGAACCGGCCCTCCCGATTCCTCCAACGCCCGGCCCACATGGGTCGGGCTTTTTGCGGCCCGGCGAGCCGGGCCGGTTCGGGGTAAAGAGTCAAGAGCAAAAACACCAAACAAGACGGCTTGGTGGGTCGATAAGTGCTCGCCTTCACTCTTAACCCTTAACTCTTCACTCGGCATTAAAAAGGTTGCGTGATCGACGAAGAGGCAGGCTCCTGATCGAAGACCAAAGGATCAGCTCGGTTCGGTCGATCCAGCGTCGACTAGCGTTCCAGGATCGATGCCGATCGATTTCAACGCCGCGGCCCAACGCTCCTCAACCGGCACTTCGAATATGATCGATGTATCGAACGGCGCGATGACCCAGGAGTTTTCCTCGATTTCTCGTTCCAACTGTCCGGGGTGCCAGCCTGCGTAGCCGAGCAACAGAAAGTACCGCGTGTTGCCGACTTCCTGGGTCAATCGGGTCAAGGTCTCGGTGCTGCCGGAAATTACAATCGATTCGGCAATGGCGATTTCATCGTCCGCGACCTGGTTTTGGCCGCGTTCGAAAAGGACAAAGCCATTGCTGGGTTGTACCGGCCCGCCCCCGAATACCTCCGGGAAGTCGCCGGGAGCAGTTTCTTCGCCGAGCTCCAGCAGGACCTCGCGAAGATCGACATCGAGAGTACGGTTGATGATCAACCCAAACGCCCCCTCGTCGTCGGAATGAACGCCGAGAAGCACCACCGCCTGCCAGAAGTTGGGATCGGCGAGATTCGGCATCGCAATCAGAAGATGGCCCGCGAGCGACTGAGTCGTCCCAATCATTCGGTCATCCTATCAGCCGGATCCGAACTGTGCTGTTTGAATTGAACTGTTCGGAGCATCGCGGCGCCCTCTTTCAGACCGAGCGGTCTCGGAGGCCGGGGTCGGCCGAAATCGAGTGTGAGCCGATGATCGGGGTAATCCCAGCTGATGGCGATTCCACCTTCCTGCGAAACGGCAGTTTGGCTGGGCGGCCCCCAGGAGGCGATTGCAGCGGCCGGGGTCAGACTCCAGTCATTTTTTTCGTCGAATTTGAGCCGATAGGGGGTGTATCGATAGAGGTTTTCGGCCTGAAGTAGGATTTCTTCAAGTTGCTGTTCGGCGCCGAAGACGAAGGCCCAGATGAGAGCTGGTCCTGCGCTGGCGGTCAAGGCGGGTGCTTCCGGGTCAGATGATTTTGCAAAGAGTTTGTCGACCGCGTCACTCCGGTTGTCGCCGAGGCCGACACCGAGAATACGCGCCTGCTCGACGTCTATCTCGAGGTCGACGGAGAATTCCTCAATGATCTGGTGAACCTGGGGATCGGCCAGGAAACGCCGTTCTCCAGGCAAGGTCACGGCGAGGTAGAGATCAAAAGCACCGCTTTTGAGAATTTCGCGCAAGATGGCATAGGCCTGCTCCGAATTACCCATGAGATAGGAGGTTGCTTCGAGGTAGATCGCAGTTTCGACCCGCTCTGGGTGGAGGCGTACCGCCTCACGGAAGGCGCGATGTGCCTCCCCGTACCTCCCGAGGTGGAAATATGCCCTGCCGATCTCGGCGGCAGTTATGTACCGGGTCTCTGGATTGTCGTCGGCGTTGTATGGCGTGAGAAGCTCGATGACCTCATCGTAGCGATGACTGAGCCCCGCTTCACGCGCGCGTTCAAGGGCTGATTCAAAGTCGTTCGCTGTCAAGCGTCCGCTGGGTAGGATGGCGAGCAGCAGTGTCAACATGCCTGTAAGGATCTTCACGACCGAACCGTATCTCGAATCCTCGATGGCGTCTATGACATAGCCTGCATATCTCACCAACTATCTGCTGCGGCCGGAAAACTGCAACAATCTGCGGCGTTTGCTCCCATCGGGGTGCTCGACGTACCGCGAGTACGCGCTCCGCGCCCCTCCGGTCGCAAACACCGCATCTCACTGCACCTTTCCAGCCTCGCGACGAAAGTTGGTGAGATATGCAGGCTGACTCATCTTCTGAACTTCGAAGTTGATCGCTCGACAGTTGGTTTATGATCTTCTGATCATGGCGTCGGATCAGCAGCTCCGTATCACTCCACCCGGACAGCCGCTCGGGGACGAGGTAGAGAAGAGGCTCCGCGAGGGCCTCGAGATCTGCCCTGACCTGGCGTTTGCCCATCTCGTTGACGTTGATGTCCCTGATCAGGGCGAGGGGCCGGGAATGGTGCTCTTCGTTTGGCTGGTTCCGGCCGCGATGAGGTCGATGCGTGCCGCCCTCAATCTGATCTCCGAGACTGTCGCGAAGGCGCTGCCATCCGACCGCTTTCTCGACGTAGTGATCCTCAACTCGGCGCCGGAGCTGCTGCCCGAGATTGAGCGGACCAGAAGTCTGTTGGTCGCACCTCACCCCGATGAACGGCAGCGTGCGCTGGCGGCGGTTTCAGCCGACGTTTTGGGTTCGGAGTGAATCAACGATGACGGTACTTGCCTTGGCGGCAAGGCCGCTCGTACAATGGATGCTGGCAAAACGAGGAGAATAATATGGAGATCGAACGGCTGGAGGAGAACGGCGTCACCGTCGTTGCCGTGCGCGGCGTCATCAACTTTGGCGAATCGGCTCGCCAGTTCTCTTCCTACCTCGCAGACTTGCTTGACGCTGGGGTTCCGGCAGTAGTCGTTGATATGTCGGGGATTGACCACGTCGATTCCACAGGCCTGGGCGAGTTGGTGGGCTATCTGCAACGATTCGAAAAGGAAGGGCGGCGTCTGGCCTTGCTTCGGCCGCACCGCCGGATTCTCAACCTCCTGCGCCTCACCCGCCTGGACGAGATATTTTCGATTTTCGAAGACCGGAGCGAAGCCATCGTGGCACTCCAGCCGTCAGACTGAAATCTCGTACCTCCATCCGAACGGATCGTCCTTCGCCCCGGTCTGGATCCCGACCAGCACGTCGTAGAGCTTCTGCCACCGTTCGTCGAATGGGAATTCCCACTTTCGGTCTGCATCGACGATGCTCTCGATCCAGGTAATGACCGCCGCAGTTCCGCAGCACGCGGCCGCCGAGAAATCGTCAAGCTCATCGACGGAGATCTTCCGCTCTTCCGTCGGCCACTTGAAGATCTCGGCCGCGATTTCGAGCAACGACTGGCGGGTGATGGAGCGCAATATACTCGGAGAATCAGGCGTCAGGAGAGCATCGCCCTTGAAGGCCAGGAAGTTGGCGGCGCCAACTTCTTCGATAAATTTGTGTTCCGCAGGGTCGAGATAGATCGCGTCAACGAAACCGGCGCTCTTTGCCTCGGAGCCGGGGTGGAACGAAGCGGCGTAGTTGCCTCCGGCTTTGATGTGGCCCGTTCCGCTCGGAGCCGCGCGATCGTACCGACTGACCATGAACGACTTGCCCTGGTCGGGCCCGAAACCGCCCTTGTAATACGGACCAACCGGGGCCACAAAAATTCTGAAAACATAGTCGGTCGCAGGCTTGACACCGACGTTGTCGCCGATGCCCACGTAAAAGGGTCGTAGATAAAGAGACGCGCCGCTGCCGTGCGGGGGCACGTAGGGGTGGTTGGCCGCGACAACCTCTTCAATGCCGCGGATGAAAAGCTCTTCGGGGACTTCCGGGCCTCGGATGTACCGCGCACCTTCGTTGAGTCGCCGTGAGTTGTCACGGGGGCGGAAGGCGTAGATTGTGTCGTCGCCTCCACGAAATACCTTCATGCCCTCGAAGAGCTGCTGGCCGTAGTGCAGGCACTGACTGCCTTCCGGAATGTGCATCGTATTGTCCTCGACCAATCCCCGCGACCTCCAAAGGCCGTGCTGGAATACTGCCTCGAATCGGTATGGACAGGCGATATAGTCGAAGCCGAGGTTGGAAAAGTCGAGATCGGCCGTGTTGCGTTCTCCAAGGAAGTAATACTGCGGTTTCTTCATTCGCACCTCCGTTGAGTGGAACGCTCTGTATCTGTCGT
>JACXWA010000028.1 GCA_014764485.1 Candidatus Sulfomarinibacter kjeldsenii | reverse complement strand
CCGGTTAAGTAGTCGTTCACCGTGATCACATGAACCGGCACACCGGCCAGAGCGGCAGTTCCTGCCGCCAGTGTGGCGGCCAACGTCTTGCCCTCGCCGGTTTCCATTTCCGCAACCATTCCCTTCAACAGCACCCGTCCGCCAATGAGCTGGGTGTTGAAATGTCGCATGCCCACGGTTCTCGAGGCCACCTCCCGCACCAGCGCGAATGAATGGGCCACATGCTCTTGATGAAAACCGTCCAGGTGGAGATGATCCCGCAGGCGGTCGGCCACTTTTCTCAGCTCCTCATCAGTCATCGTTTCCAGAGGTTGCCCGTACCGTTCCACCCTTGAAATAAAGTCGGGTATCCAGCCGTCCCGCTCGCGCATGGTTCGCGAAAAACCACTGGTGATTTTTCGCGAAAAATTGTCCAGAAATCCCGCAGGCGGATCTTTCCGTTCCGGACGAAGAACATGGGTTGCGGGAGGAAAATTTGCTATTTGATTGAGCATAATTGATGTTTATGAATAAGGTTAAACGCTGAACCTGCTAAGCAGTGTCCTGCGGACATTCCGGTACAATCGATATGCCAGCGGCTCCGGTTCATGCTCAAAACGCACAAAGACCCTTTCTCCTATGGTTTTCAGGTCCGATCCTAAAATAACGATCTCAAAGTGAAAAAGTTTTTCAAAGGCTTTGGGCGCCTCATTCTCCCGGGGATCCAGCGCCAGGGTTCCTCCGCCCTCCAGGCTGAGGGCCAGGCTGGACAGCTTGGTCAGGGCGCTGTCGCCCCGGCTGGCCAGGACCACGGGAATGCCGCAGCCGATGATGGCGAAACCGAGGTCGAGGCCGAGCCCGCCGAAGTTGCCGAGCCCGAGGCGGAGGAGGAAGCGGTAGTAGCCCCAGACGAGGAGCCTGAAGCCGTTGCGGAAGCTCCTGAGGCCGAGGAAGAGAAGAAGGACGACTGAGCCTGACCCAATTCAAAATTTACGACGCCGCAGCATCGCGCTGCGGCGTTTTTTGTGCTGATTGTGCAATGCGGAAGCGCTCCTCGCATCGACTAGCATGGTGCCACCCTTCACATTGTTTGAATTCGTCGCTCCCTACTAGAGTCACGCCTTCAGGGCAAACAATGTGAAGAGTGGCACCGGTGTCGTCGAAGCCCCAACGCACTCCTCATCGGTGAGGAGTGGCACCGGTGTCGCCGACGCGGCAAAGCGCGTTCCAGCATAGACAGTTCACAGCGTGATCGTATCGCCCAGTTCGGGGATTTCGCAGTCCCAGTCGAATTCTTTCTTAAGCCGTTCGGCGAGTGCTTGCTGTGCTTCGTACTCGCCGTGGATCAGTACGACCTTCTCGGGCTCCCGTTCGCGGCGCCCGAGCCACAACAGGAGCTCGCCGGCGTCGGCGTGGGCGGATAGACCCGTGACCCGCGAGATGTGGGCCTTCACAGGGATCCACTCACCGTGAATCTTGACCTCTTCATCACCATCTAGAAGACGACGGCCTTTGGTTCCCTGTGCTTGGTATCCAGTGAAGATCACTGTGTTTTTCTCATCTGGAAGCCGCAGCTTCAAGTGATGGAGAATGCGCCCGCCGGTTGCCATTCCTGAAGCCGAGACGATGATCGCCGGTCCCTGCAGCGAGTTGAGCTTGCGCGACTCGGAAGATGAAGGGGTGACCTGCAGGGTCGGTGGGAAAATCGGGTTCTCCTGATTGGCGAAAAAATGCTGCATTTCCGCGTCGTGCTCGGAAACGTAGCGCGTGTAAAGGGTAGTTGCCTCGATACCCATTGGGCTGTCGAGGAAGATTGGGATTTGCGGCAGATCTCCGTCGACCATCAGTTCGTGAAGCAGGTAGAGGATTTCCTGGGTCCGGTCGATGGCGAATGCCGGAATGATGATGATCCCCCCGCGTTCGATACCTGCGCGGACTTCCTCGCCGAGAACATCCCTGGGTTCTTCATCGCCGTGGAATCGATTGCCGTAGGTCGACTCCACAAAGAGGACATCCGAGCCCGGGTAGGGCTGCGGTTCGTGCAGAATCGGGATGCCGTAGCGTCCTACGTCACCGGAAAAGAAAATTGTCTTCTTCTTTCCGCCCGCGACTTTCGTCTCCAACTCGACCGCGGCAGCGCCGAGGATGTGGCCCTGTCGGTGATAGCGGAATCGAATACCCGGGTGGATCTCGTGCCAGTGATCGAAGGCGGAAGACTCGAGGAGTTTGAGCGCGGTCCGCGCGTCTGCCGTCCGAAAAAGAGGCAATGCCGGTTTGTGTTTTGAGTAGCCTTTCTTGTTGGCGTACCGTGCCTCTTCCTCGTTGATGTGAGCGGCGTCCGGAAGCAGCACTCCGAGCAGGGCCCGGGTTGGTGGGGTGCAATGGACAGGTCCCTCGAACCCCTGTCGGCACAACCGTGGCAGGTATCCTGAGTGATCGATGTGGGCATGGGTCAGGATGACCGCGTCGATGTCGTGTGGTGGATACGGAAGCTCCTTCCAGTTGAGCTGGCGGTATTCTGCGGGACCCTGGAAAAGGCCGCTATCCACCATCAAACGAAAGTCCTTCCACTCGAGCAGATACTTCGATCCGGTCACGCAACGCCCCGCACCCAACACTGTGATCTTCATCGAACCTCCGCCCGCGATCGTAACGCGGCACCTTCACCAACGCCACTCGACTCGCGCCTACGCCCGAATGGGACCTAGTAATCAGTAATCAGTAACCAGTAATCAGTTCCGCCCATCCGGCCCCGCGGACCTTCACACTGATCACTGATCACCGATCACTGATCACCGGTTAAATCTCCCGGGTCGGTCCGATAACGGCGAACGCTCTCCCTTCCGCTGGACGTCAAACGTATTTCCTCCTAGAATAATGCCCTACCTAGGAGGTCAGTAATGGCACAGAAGAAAAAGACGGTTGACGAGGCCATTGAAGAAGTGGCGGAAAAGGCGACTGGTGGACTGACCGGCGTCAAGGATTCGCTCGCCAAAGCCCAGCAGTCGATGGAAAGCGCCAAATCCACGATGCAGGACGCCTATGGCAAGGCCAGGGACAGGGCAGGCGTGGCGGCGGATCGGACCAGGGTGTATCTCGAGGACGCCAAGAAATACCTCAGCGAAGCGCGCGAGAAGATGGGCGGCATGGCCGAGAAGAGCCGCGATCAGGCTGAGGTTCTCTACGCCAAGTCCAGAGAGCAGTACGATGCCCTTTCCGAAAAGTCGAAGGATGTCTATGAAAAGGCGAAATTGAAAGTTGCTGAGGTTGACTTCAAGCAGAAGGGCGATGAGGTGGTTGAGTACGTCCGGGCCAACCCCGGCAAGGCGGTCCTGATCGCGGTCGCCGTCGGTTTCCTGGTCGGATACGCGACTCGACCGCGCGACTGATGAGCTGGAAGGTGTGATCAGATGGTGGAAATGGACGCTGATGCGTTTGTCGATGGGACGGAAGACGAGCCTATTGATGATCTGGGCTCGGCGCGACGGATTGACGTCGACTCGATTCTCGACTCGCTCGTTCCGCAGTCCATCGACTGGCGGGAGACGGTCCGTCGGCACCCCTTCGGATCGGTGGCAGGCGTCGGCCTGGTTGGCTATCTGGTCGGGCGCTCCAAGGGCGCTTCGATCATGACCGGCATCACGGCGGCCTTGTCGGCTGGAATCATGCGGCAGCTGTCCGACGTCTTCGAGGGTGATTTCTTCGATTTTTGATCCGGGATCCAATTTGGATCTGGTGAATTCGCCATGACTCTAGCGAGGAGCTTCCTGCTCTGGCTGCTGGGGGTCTTGGTCGTGACCCTGGTTCTGGTCAGCGCACTGGTTCTCTGGCACGAACGGCAGATCCTGGAGGACGAGCTCAGATCCCGAGCCGAGTTGCTGGCCCAGGTCCTTGCTCTCGCGGCGGCCGATGGCGGTTCCCCCGAGTATCTCAATGTCTTTTCAATGACCGACATCCGCGCCGGCGAGGTTCGTGACTCGAGTGGCAGAGTCCGTTGGCGATTCGGGCCGTCGCCGGACGAAATCGAGGTCCTCGATACCAGTCTGATGCGGGTTGAACGGAGAATTGCGGTCAGCCAGGGTGTGTGGGGCAACGAGACCTCAGTCGACGTCGTATTGCTGGTCTCGCGGGCGCGGGTTCGTGCCAACCTGGCCGCTGCCGCTGCCCGTCTCCTTGCCGGCCTCGCACTCGCTCTGATTCTGGCGTTGGTGGTGGGACTGGTCCTCGTCGGCAGGGTTGTGGCACCCCTCAATCAACTTGCCGACTGGGTGCGTGCCTTTGACCCTGATCGGCCGACGGAGCTCTTGGAGGGGGGCCCAACGACCGAGGTTCGAGATCTCGCGCGGTCCTTCGGCGACATGGCGGAACGCCTCGCCGCACAGCGGCGTTCTCTCGTCACCAGTGAAAGCCGGTTTCGAGAGCTCTTCACCGCGTCGCCGACACCGCTTCTCCGCCTCGACAGGGATCTCAGCCTGCGCGACGCCAATCCGGCGGCAGAACCCTACCTCGGCGGACCGCTCACGAGGCTGGCCGCGACCCCCCTGGTTCATTTCCTGAAAACGCCATCCGCAGAGGAGCTGGAGGCAGCGTTTGGCGTGGTCGGGGAAGCCGGAGAAACTACCCTCGAAGCCCATTGGAACCTCGCGGACGGTGGGCTGGCCGAGGTCGAGCTTCGGGTTGCCTGGGCAGGCGGTGACATCAAGGAGGGATATCTGGTTGCCATCCACGACCTCACTGATCGGATTCGGCGCATGGGCGAAAGATGGCGACGGACCTTTGATGCGATGGTTGATGGAGTTGCGTTGGTCGACGACGAGGGCACCGTGGAGCTCGCCAACAACGCCCTCCAACCAAACGCGGAGGCATTAGTTGGAGATCTTGCTCATCGCCTTCGGGGTCGTGCCCCTCGGCAGTGGCGGACCAACCATGGTGGCCGGCTGCTCGACTGCTCGTTGACCGCGCCGGACGGTCTGGAAAACGCGATCCTCGTCGTACGGGATGTCACCGAGACGGTTGACGCGGAGGACCGCTTGCGGGAGGCGGAAAAAATGCAGGCGGTCGGAACTCTGGCCAGTGGAGTAGCGCACGATTTCAACAATCTACTGGCGGCCATATTGCTTCATGTTCGGCTGATGGAGCGCCAGCCCGAAGCGGCGGCGGAAGCTGTACCGGCGATCGGCGATCTCGCCGAGCAGGGAACGGAGGTCGTCCGTGAGCTCCTCTACTTCGCACGCCGCGAGAGCGCTGCACCGCGGACAATTGATCTTGTAGAGTTGGTGCGCCAGCAGGAGGCCGTCCTCCGTCATCTGCTGCCTGATGGGTTGGAACTCGTAGTAGAGCTCGAGGGGGAAGCGGTACCTGTGGTCGCGGATCCGGTCGGTTTGCGACGGATGCTTGTTAATCTGGTGATCAACGCACGAGATGCGGTCGAGGCATCCGGCGGGCGGATCACCGTGCGGGTCGAGCACACGGCCGGGCGGGCGGTGCTCGAGGTCGCAGACGACGGCCCCGGAATACCATCGGACGCCCGCGAGCACCTTTTTGAACCCTTCTTTACCCTTCGTCGACAGGGTCGAGGTTCGGGGCTCGGGTTAGCGGTGGTCTACAGTATCGTCTCGGCACACGACGGCGAGGTGGACGTTCTTTCTGTGCCTGGGAAAGGAGCGCGCTTCATCGTCCGACTGCCTTTGGCGGAGGCTGCAGGACTGGAGCCGCTGGAAGGCCGATCCTCCAGCGTCGGAGACAGGATTCGGGTCTTGCTGGTGGAACGAGATGGCCGAGTTGCGGCTCGCAAGGTTGAGGCGCTGGCGGCAGCAGGGTTGGAGATTCGACACGCTCCGTCGTTTTCGGATATCGCCGATCTCACCCGGGTGTGGTTGCCGACAGTCGTGTTGGTGGCCGAGGATGCAATCTCGACCCACGGTGGCGAGTTGGAACGCTTGCAGCTACCTGCCTTGCTACTCGGTGTTACGGGAGATCTGGATTCACAACGCTTCGGGCCGCGGGTTGTTCGACTGCGTGGGGAGGCAACCCCCGACGCGATCCTCGATGCCCTCCGGGATCTCGGCGGGTAGCCTACCCACCCGGCAGGCGCTTCGCGCTTCGACGGGCATGGTGCCACTCTTCGCATTGTTCGCCCGGAACGCGTCACCGGATTGAAATGCGAGGCATTCGAACAATGCGAAGGGTGGCACCGGTGTCGTCGACGCCTCGACGCGCGTCTCAATGGAGATCCTGCAAACCTCGCTGAAGGCCACGATCCAACTCCTCTGATAAGCTTTCACCGTGACGTTTTGCAGCGTTGACGGGGGGCCGAGATGGCGGCGGTATGTGCCGTGGTTGTTGCTCGTCGTCTTGTCATTGACCCTCCATCTCTGGGACCTGGGCGGTCGCTCGTACCACCACGACGAGGCGATCCACGCCCACGCTGCCCACGTGATCCTTAAAGAGGGCGTCTACCAATACGATCCGACTTACCACGGTCCGTTGCTTTACTACCTGACCGCCGCGACCTTCATCGTTGGTGGCGAGTCCGACTTCACCGCCCGCCTGCCGATTGGCCTCGCAGGCGTGGCATTGATTGCCGTTGCCTGGTCGCTGCGCCGGCCCTTCGGCCCCCGCGCTGCCTGGTGGATGGCGCTGCTCGTCACGATCTCGCCGATCTGTCTTTATTACGGCCGTTTTCTGCGCATGGACATCCTCGAAATGCTGGTTGCGTCGGCCGCATTTGTGGCCCTGTGGCGGGCGATCCATGGCAGTGCGCGGGCATGGGCATGGTTCGGGGTGTGGGTCGGTCTCGCCTTTGCAACCAAGGAGAACGCCTTCGTTACTGCGGCGTTGGTCGGTGGCGTGCTCGGGCTGGTACTGATTCACAGTGGCCTTCGGCAGATGGTGCCAAGGACTCTGCGTTGGATCGCTGATCACCGTTGGTATCTGCTGACCGCGGTTGCGGCGGCAATAATCGTGACGGTGCCCCTCTTCACGGTCGGTTTCCGACATTCCGGCGACTGGTTTTTCCCCCACAAGGCGATCTCCTACTGGTGGGAACAGCACAGCATCGAGAGGGTTGGCGGACCGCCCTGGTATCACCTGCCTCGAATGGCACTGTACGAGTTCTTGCCGATCATCGCCGGCCTCGTCTGGGCCGTCCGTCGCGGTCGGAGGATGCGAACTCTGGAATGGTCGTTGCTGCTCTTCGGGATCGGCTCTCTCGTGATGTACAGTTATCTCGGCGAAAAGGTCCCTTGGCTCGGGGTCCACCAGGTGTGGGCGTTCTTTCCCCTAGCCGGTCTGCAGCTGGCGCGAACCTATGGCCCCCAAGGGGTCTGGTGGAGCCGTACCCTGGCGACTATCGGACTGGTCGCGACGCTCGTCACCACGCTGGTCGCCAACTTCGTCCTCGACGAAATTTCGCCCAACCTCGAGAGGGTCGAGGCTCTGGTCTATGTGCAGACCTCTCCCGAGATTCTGGTCCCGGTGAACGAAGGTCTGCAGATGGCAGACGAGGGTATCGACCCGGTGGCCGCAGTCGAGGGTGAGGCCGGATGGCCGCTCTCCTGGTACTGGCGTCGGACGCCGGTATGGTGGGCGGACCTCGAGGTCGGCCAGCGTCCTCCGTTGGTTTTCTGCAGCCCGGAAAAGGAACCTACGGTCCGCCGGCGGCTTGGCGCCGGTTACGAAAGTGAACGCCTGCCGCTCCGCTCGTGGTGGGTGATGGAGGACTTCAAGCCCGGCCTGGGCGAAATCCTGCGCTATGTCTTCACCCGACGTCCGTGGGGCACGATCGGTTCCACCGACACCGTCCTCCTGCGCAACACAGGTGAAGAGATCGAGGAATCCCGCGAAGAACCGGTGCCCCAGGCCCTGGCCTCTGCGCTTGGAGTTGAGGGGGCGCGGGTCTTTGGTGAGGGTTGGATGGTTGAACCCCGAGGAATCGACGTCTCGAAGGATGGCGAGTTGGCGGTCGCCGATCCTGGCCTCGGGGATATCATTTTCTTCGAATCCGACCTATCGCTCAAAGAGGGTGGTGTGCCCGAGCCGCTCAAACAACCCGAAGCGGTGACCTGGACCCCGGACGGCGTGTTGGTGATCGCCGACACCTGGAACCACCGGGTACTGGTCTACCGTCCGGAATCGAAGGCGGTGAGGCCGCTTCCGGAGCCACCGGATGGCTGGTACGGTCCGCGGGCGGTGTCGGTGGCCGAGGACGGGATGGTGGCGGTGGCCGACACCGGCCACAAACGCATCGTCCTCATTTCGGGCGGCGGCAAGCCGAAGATCGAGATCATTGGTAGCGAGGGTTCGGGACCGGGCGAGTTTGTCGAACCGGTGGGCGTGACCTGGCTCGACCGACATCGATTGTTGGTCTGCGACACCGGTAACCACCGGCTGCAGGTCCTCGATCGCCAGGGGAAGGCGCTGGCCGAAGTGGCACTGCCGGGGGCCTGGACAGACTTCTACTCCCGCCCACAGGTTCTCGCTCTCGCCGAAAATCGATGGCTTGTGACCGATACACCCGCCAAGAGCCTCTGGTTGGTGGAGGATGGTGTCGCCCAGCAGATAGATCTCACCGATGCCGACATCCAGCCGTCTGGCCTCGCCCGCTTTGGCGACACCCTGTATGTCGCGGATTTTGGATCGCGGGTGTGGGCGTTCGAATTGCCAGCTGACGATTGACCTGCGGTCGAATCGACAGCTGGCAGAGTGTTGAGTTTTTTGAGTTATGAGTTTTGAGTTGCCGCCCGACCCCGCGGTGAAAAGGGAGGGTGGATGGGAATTCAAAACTCAAAACTATTGACGCGGGCGATGCTCGAGCCGCATGCTAGAGAGGATGAAATCCATCCTTTACAAACCGATGTCTCTTCGCCGGCCGCGTCAAAAGCGAGGTTTCACCCTTGTCGAAATCATGGTTGTGGTGGCGATCATCGGGCTTATAGCAGTGGTTGGCTTGCCGATGATGGCCAGGTCGGTTGTCCGTGCCCGTATTTTAAGCCAGGTGGGCGTGCTCAAACAGGCGGTCGCGATGGCCCGGATCCGCGCCCTCAAGCAGGGCGGGGGAGTCGCTGTCCGTTTTCTCACCACCAATGCAGCGCGGGAAGGCGGCGAGGTCATCGCCTGGGTGGACGGCGATGGAGATGGCAGCTATGGGCCCCCCACCGAAATTCTTGTCGGCCGTTGGCCTGTGAAGAATAATGTCATTCTCAAACCGGATCCCGCCAATGCCCTCTTCGTTCTGGGTGGAACCGCCCGGGGGATTCTCTTTGTGGCGAACGGAGCGGCGGCCGTCAGCGAAACCGGCAGCGTCGGGGTCGGCCAGGGCGCCATCGTGGTGTCGGATCACCACCAGAACGACGTCCGGCTGCTGATTTTGGGCGGAACGGGCACCGTGGTTCAGGAGATGTGGGACGCCGAAAGCGGTGTCTGGTCCAAAGAGATGAGATTCTGGCGCTACTGACGGTTTCTCGCGGTAAAGGGTTAAGAGTCAAGAGTTAAGCCCATGCCGCCCCTCTTCCCCGCAGATGACGCAGATAACGCAGATCAAGAACCCCCCCTTGAGGTGTCATCTGCGTCGATCTGCGTGATCTGCGGGCAAAAATAACGGTGTTCAAAGGGTGAACAGAAGAAGAGAAGAGGGTGGTATCAACCGGCTCTTCCGGGGGCCTCCGATGGTTGCCTTCCGACACCTCGGGTCCGAAAGGGTCGAACTGAGCTAATCCTCCTATTGTCAAAGGTTTTTTAAGGTCGGGGCAGCGCCCTTGACGTGAGTCGTGGGGGGGTCGCATGCTAAGAATGATGAAGTACCCAGACTCTCTGCCGTCGTCCGACCGTTTCAGGCGTTGCGAGCGCGGGTTCACCCTGATGGAACTCATGGTGGTCGTCGCGATCATTGGTTTCTTAGTGTCGATCGGATACCCGATGTTGAGGCGATCGCTGGTGCGGGCCGAGTTGTTGGGCGAGGTCAACATGATCCAGCAGGCTGCCTCCGTAGCCCGCATTAACGCCATCAAGCAGAGCGGGCGGGTGACGCTGAAAATCCTCGACGATGACGCGCTGCAGGAAGGCGGCGTCGTTGCGGCCTGGGTTGACAGGAACGAAGATGGTGTGAACAACGAACCTGCGGACGACCAGGTCGGAAGATGGATACTGAAGAACGGTTTCAGTCTTGGCCCGGATTCCGGAAACGATCTTTTCCAGCTTGGCGGCACGAACAATCGCGGGATGGTTTTTCTCCCGACCGGGACAACGATCGTGAACTCGGCCGGCAATATAGGCGTCGGACAGGGAGCGGTATTGGTTGGGGATGACCGTTTGAACAGCATTCGGCTGCTGATTCGTGGCGGGTCCGGCACCATTACCAAGGAGATGTGGAACCCATATGACGAGGTCTGGTCTGATGAGCTCAGGTTCTGGAGGTACTGATGGGTAGTCGCGCGCGGACCCACGAGAACACGGAAGGCTTCACGCTGATCGAGATTCTGATCATGATGGTCATCCTCAGCTTTGTAGCCCTCGGTATCGCTGGTCTCTTTTCGCACGCCATGGTGACCAATGCCTCGGGCCATGACTATGCTCTGCTTGCTTCGGAGGCCCGCTTCGCGCTCGAGGCGCTGCAGGCACGCCCCTTCGTGGATGCGACTCTGCTCGACACCGGCAGCGTACAAAATTGGCCGCCGGTCAATCCGAACTTCTTGATCGAGTACACCGTCGAGGATTTCCGGGTCGAGAACTGGACCCAGGCCGCCAGCGGATCCGGGGGGTGGGGTGCACCCACCTCTGGGACCGGTGCCGCTACCGACACTGCCAACTTGAAACGCATCTCGATGACCGTAACCTCGACCAACCAGGTGCTGCGCGGCCGGCGGGTGCTGACCGTGACCAGCCTCAAGATCCCGGGGTAACCGCCATGCGATTGAACTCCAGAGGTTTCACCCTGCTCGAAATGATGGTTGTGATCGCCCTGCTGGCGATCATCATGATCGGCCTCCTCAACCTCCTCGATACTTCGTCGCGGATATCGATAGTCGAAACCGAGCTCGCCGACACCCAGGAGAACGTGCGCTTCGCCACCTACCACATCATGCGTACCGCGCGCATGATGGGCTCGGCAGCGATGCCCTTTGCCGGCAACATCGGCGGCTCCGACGTCTGGCTCGCCGGCGAGTTGGTCTCCAACGCAACCGGCACCGCGACAACGCCGTTCGGTACAGTCTCGGTTGTTGCGGGCTCGGATGTGCTCACGCTGCGGGGCTTTTTCGAGATTTCGCCATTCTTCGTCGATCGCACCGCTGCCGGTGCAACCAGCATCACAATCGATGAGTCGGCAGATGGGGCGGTGATCAACACCAACTTCAACAACGTCGACCATACGACGATCGAGGGCCGCGGCATCTTCTTCATGGGCAGGATGGATCAGAACGAGTACGCGGTTGGCCAGATTGGCTCCGGGTCATCCAAAGATCCCGACACCGACACGCCCGATCGCCAACTCGTCATCAACTATGGTGCCGGCACCGCGCAGTGGAGCGGCCTCAACCCGGCTGGGATCTCCGTGACAGGTGGAGTGCCGTTCGACGTCTACCGGGTTGGAATCATGGATTCCTACACCTACTTTGTGGCCCCGGACTTCACCCTCCAGCGGCTGCGCGCCAATGCTTCCGGTGCCACCTCGGAGCCTGTTGCGGTGAACATCGGCAGCCTGCAGGTCGAGCTCTGCGTGGACGTCGACGGTGACAACCAGTGTGACAGTTGGCTGTCGGCGCCGACCGCTACCCAGGCCGCGGGTGGTCAGGTCATCGGCATGCGAATCACGGTCTTTGGCCGCACCGGCCGCGAAGTGTTTGGTTGGGTCGAGCCGACCTCCACGTTCCAGACCGCAGCTGGCGCGGCCATTGCAGACATCAACGTCGGCAACCTTGACCGTACTCACAAGTGGCGGCGCATCGAAGTCGCCGCAGCGTTGCGGAACTACCTGTTCTGATGGAGGCACGATGCTGATCCAACCGACCACCGCCGACACAGACCGCGATCGCTCGAGCGAGCGCGGTGCGGCGCTCATCATGGCCCTGATGGTTTCCCTGGTGCTGGTCTTCCTCGGCATGGGGTTGCTGCTCCAGACCTCCCTCGGCCTCCAGGCTGCGGGCACCGACCGCTGGGTGACCAAGGCTCTGTACGCGGCCGACGCCGGCGCCATGATGCAGATCCAGATGATCCAACTCGGGGCGCTTGGAGCGGCCCCCGGCGCGACCGGCACCCAGGTCGGCACTTTCATACTCGAGGACGACCCGGGTCTTCAGGGGATGCTCAAGGGCCAGTTCAGCGTCACGATTTCAAACTTCTGCGAATTGCAGCCGGCGACGCCAGTGATCGCCAACGGCGTGCCGTCATCCTTTCCCGAATTTCAAACCCGTCACTTCCACCTGCGCAGCGAAGCTTCGCGGGACATCGGTGGGCTCATGGGCCTGACCCGCGCGGCGGTGGAAGCAGACGTCTCCTCCTTCCCGTTCATGGAGGATCAGTTCGTACCGGTGAGACTGTGTTACTGACCCGTTGGTCTAGGGGGCTGTCATGAGATTGAACATACGAACCACAGCATGGCTGGCGCTGGCCCTGGCCGCGCTGGTGGCCGGTACGGCGGTGGCCGACGACAGGGATTTCCTGCGCCAGTTGGCTGCGCCACCAAATTTGATCTTCATCCTCGATTCGTCGAGGTCGATGGTCGGCAGCCCGGAGGAACCGGGGAAAGTGATGAACGCCCGGGTCGGGTACGGAATGGTGCCGGGCGGCGGTGACGACCCGTACTCGCGTATGGGCATCGCCAAACGCGTCCTGCGAGAGTTTCTTGCGGATGTGACCGATGCCAACTACGTGCTTGCGGGTTACGCCCAGGCGCCGCCGGCTGCGCCGTTGAGCCCCATCCCCACCAAGCACTGGGTTTATGAGGGTATCGGGTTCTGGGACTCGACCCTTGGCGACTACCGCCCCGA
>JACXWA010000074.1 GCA_014764485.1 Candidatus Sulfomarinibacter kjeldsenii | reverse complement strand
ACGGTATCAGGAGGCTTTTCTCGCCTGGTTCCCGTTTGTTCGCGCTCGTCTCGATGCGGTTGGCTGGGTTCTGGGTATCAGGGAGAAGAAACGCAAGCGCGGCAATCGCTGGGAGACGGTCAAAGAACCGGTCGAGCACCAGGTCGAGCGTGCGGTCGACCTCACCATGCCGGCAGCAGATATGGCCGAGTTCGGGGTCCACCGGGTGGATCTTTCGGGTGACGAGGTCCAACCCCTCGATGAGGGTCTCCTGCGGGGTCGAGGCATGGTCTTTCGGCCGAGCCGGTCACTCGAAGAAACCGCAGCGGAGTTGAGCGAAAATGCGATCGCAGACATCCAGCGTTCCAACCGGCTCGACCGGGTGACCTTTTCCTGGCTTGCGTCGCTTCGTCGCCGGGTCGCGCTGGTCTATTACCCGTTGTGGGTCGTGCGATATGAATTTCGCGGGCGGACCTACCAGGTGCTTGTCGACGCGGAAGACGGCGGGCTTGCCTACGCCAAAGCGCCGGGCAACCACCTTTACCGGGCCTTCAGCCTGGTCGGGGCCTGCGCGGGCGCGTGTTTCGTGGGGACAACCATTCTCCAGCACGCTGGGCAATTTCTGCGATCGGAGAACGGGCTGATGGGACTCGGAATGGTCGGTCTCGTCTTGGCTGGACTGGTGTACTGGGGCTACTCCCAATTCCGCCACGGCGGGGTCGTGGAGGAGGGGTCGGGTCTGGCACGCGATCGCGAGCATCAAACCCTGGTAGCGACCGTCAAGGACGTCGTTGACAAGTTCCAATGATGTTGCGACTGGTTTCACTCGATTGCCCATCCTGTGGGTCGGCCCTTCGCGGTGAAGGGCTCGACACGATCTTCTTCTGTGACCATTGCGGCGATGCGGCTACCCTTGGAGAAGACGGGCTGGAAATGGTGGAGAGCGCGGCCCTGGTCCCTGCGGCCGGCCGTGCGGCACGCACCTGGCGGCCAGCCTGGCTGATCGAAACGGAGGTCACCGTCAGCGAGAGAATTCGTCACAGGGGCCGCCGGAGCGACGGCTGGCAGGAGCCCAGGACCTTTGTGATCCCTGCATTTGAAATACCTCTCGGTGATCTCACCCGGATCGCGCGGGCGTTGTCCGAGGTTATCGGTGAGACGAGAGAAGTGCCCCGAGAGCCGATCCACGGCGGTACGCTGTCCATCGATGACGCGGTGACCCTGATTCGCCATCTTGTCATCGGCGATGAAGTCCGCAAGTCCGACATGCTGGCGTCGGTCATGGTGGATATCGAGGTTATCGGGAGCCGCCTGGTGGCGCTTCCATTCGAGCCGACATCGGTCGGTCTGCGCTGTTCAATTACGGGAGTGACCGTCCGACCGCAAGGCTGACGCCAAGGCACGTCGAGATCCAAGATACAAGGTTCAAGATACAAGATCGGCCCACCCCCCCGGCGCCGACAACAGTAGTGACCAGCCTCGCTTTTCATCTTGCATCTTGTATCTTGCATCTTGAACCCTGAGCGGAAGCAATCCCGTCGCCATGCGTATGCATACGTATGGATTCGTCATTGCTAAACTGCTTTTGCTTTCAAACCCGGAGGTGAAGTCATGGGTGCCGAGATATTCTTCTTCTTTCTGATCGTGATCCCGGTGGTGCTCTTCTTTGCGTATCTTCTGATACGAGTACGCTACAAGAAGGCCGGTCCGGACGAAGCGCTGATTGTTTTCGGTCGCCGCAAATTGTTCGGGAAAAAGGTCCGCACCGAAAAGGGCGAGATCGAAGGCTTCCGTATCATTCGCGGCGGTGGCACGTTCGTGTGGCCGGCGTGGGAGCAGTATGAGGTCCTTTCGCTGCGAATGATGACCCTCGAAATCGATATGCCGCACGTCTATACCGTCCAAGGCATTCCGATCAACGTCAAGGCGGTGGCCCAGGTGAAGGTTCAGGGCGACATCGACCACATCCGGAGCGCCGCCGAGGGTTTTCTGGGCATGCCAGTGGACGATATCCAGGCGACGATCAAGGAGACGGTAGCGGGCCACCTGCGTGGCATCGTCGGTACCTTGACGGTCGAGGAGCTCTACCGCGACCAGCGCCGATTTCAGGAGAAGGTCCGCGAGGAAGCCCACGTGGATCTCGAGGGAATGGGTTTCGAGTTCCGCTCCTTTGTCTTCCGCGCCATCCAGGATGACCAGGGCTACCTCAACGCCCTAGGGCAGCCCAAGATCCAGGAAGCGCTCAAGAACGCCCGCATCGCTACCGCCGGCGCGGATCGCGATGCCAAGATCGAGGAAGAGCAGGCGCGGCAGCAGAAAGAACAGAAGCGGATCGGTGTCGATACCGAAATCGCAGAAGCCGACAAGGCCCTCAGCCTCAAGGTGGCCTCGATCAAGAAGGAAGTCGATGTCGCCGACGCGCAGGCGGTCAAGGCTGGCGAGATGGAGCTCAAGGTCCAGGATATCCAGATCGCAGACCAGGAGGTCGAGCGCCAAAAACTCGAGCTCAACGCCTCGATCCGTGAGCAGGCGGACGCCAAGAAGTACGAGGCAGAGCGCCTGGCCGACGCCAAGAAATACACCGTAGAGCAAGAGGCCACTGCCGAACGCCTCCGTCGAGAGCAGGCCGCGAAGGCGCTCCAGGCCGAGGGCGTTGCCAAGGCAGAGGCGGAGTCGGTACAGCGCCGGCAAATCGGCCTCGCCGAGGCCGAGGCCATCCTGGCTAAGGGAGAAGCCGAAGCAGAAGCGCGGCGCCAGCTGGCCGAGGCACTCAAGCTCTACAATGAGGCCGGTCTTTCGATCGAGGCCCTCAAGGTGCTACCGGAGATTGCAGCCGCGGTTTCGGAACCGCTTTCTCGGGCCGGCGAAACCACCATCATCTCCAACGGCGGCAACCCTGGCGACGGCACCGGCGCCGCTCGTTTGACCGATGACGTAATCCAGGTGCTGAGCCAGCTCGGGCCGGTCATGAAACAGCTTTCGGGCGTCGATCTCGACAACCTCCTGCAGAACATCTCACGGCTTCCGGGCGCGGTTGCAGACAACCTCGACTCCAAGGGCCCCATAGGCGCCAAGGGCTCGAAAGGTCAATCCGGTAAGGTGTTCGAGACCGAGTAGATAGATGAGTAACCAGCGCAAGCTGACGGCGCTGTTGCACGAGCTGCAGAATGCGCGTTCGCCACTCGCCCAGGCCAGGGTCCTGGCACGGGCATGGCGGACTGTGCGGGAACTCAGCCCGACCGACCGCCGGCTGCTGGCCCGGCATGCCGGATTCGATGGTGCCGAGGAAATCCTCGAGGGCCTCGGGCAGCGCAAGGGGGGACTGGCGCCGGCGATGCTTTTGCGGGTGTTGGCGAATGCGCGCGGCACCGACGGTTCCACTGTCTCGGAGCTTCTGGCTGCGATTCGCGATCCTCAGCGCGGCGACGAGGCCATCGCCCTGGGCGCAGAACTCGCGAGTGATCTCCTGGCCGAACCGGAACCGGAGGAACCGGCCACGGAAATCGGCGAGGCGATCGAGGAGCTTCAAGCGGTCGAGGAATCGATCATCGAAACACCCGAAGAGGCTCTTATAGCTCTGAACGCGCTCGAATCCGAGCGTGTCGAAGATATCGAGCCGTCGCTCGTGCCCGAACCAGAAACCGAGGTAGCACGAGATCCCGAGCCCGTACCGGAGTCCGAACCAGAGTCGAAGCCGCGGCCATCACCTCCGCCACCCATCGTGGATTGGGGCCGTTGGCACGATGCACCGCCAAGCCGCAGGCCAGCTCCGACACCCCAAGAGGTGACTCGACCGTCATTTTCGGATGCCGGTGCGACGCGTTTCGAGGCCTTCGCGGTCGTGGGGGCAATTGGAGCCGAACATTCCGTCTTATCTCAGCTTCGGGTTCTGCGGCGCGAGCTCTCGGGATTTACGGGATCGAGCATTGATAC
>JACXWA010000061.1 GCA_014764485.1 Candidatus Sulfomarinibacter kjeldsenii | reverse complement strand
CCATTCCAGGGCGTCGACGCGCCGACTGAGCGCGCGATCATCGAGGTGCTCGATGATCTTGCTGACGCTGGGAAAACGATCATCGTCGTCCACCACGATCTGCAGACCATCCCCGAGTACTTCGACGCGGTGCTCCTGCTCAACGTCCGCGCGATCGACTCGGGACCGGTCGAAGAGGTCTTTACCGAGGAAAACCTTCGCCTCACTTTTGGCGGTCGGGTCGGGGTGCTGGCGGCGAGTGGAGCGGGCGAGGTGTGATGGACCTCTTTGGCGACTACACGCTAAGGCTTGTGGCCCTCGGGTCGGCGATTCTCGGTGCGACCAGCGGCGCGCTAGGGTCCTTTGCGTATTTACGTCGCCAGAGTTTGCTCGGCGACGCTGTCAGTCACGCTGCACTGCCGGGGATCGTCCTCGCCTTCATGCTCACCGGATCCAAGGTGCCGTTGGTTCTGATGGTCGGTGCAGGTCTGGCGGGTTGGGTTGGAACGCTGGCGGTGCAACTGGTCGTGAGGCGGTCGCGGGTGCCCTACGACAGCGCCCTCGGGATCGTCCTGGCGGTCTTCTTCGGCGTCGGTCTGGTGCTTCTAACCCATATTCAGAAGCTTCCGAACGCTGCCCAGGCTGGCCTCGAGTCCTTTCTTTTCGGGCAGGCGGCATCATTGCTCAAGCGCGATGTCGTGACCATGGCCGTTCTCGGCGCAGCCGCACTGGTGGTCCTGATTATGCTATGGAAGGAGTTCAAAGTCCTCAGCTTCGACCCCGATTTCGCGGCCAGTCTCGGTCTGCCGGTTCGTAGACTCGACGGGCTGCTGACCCTGCTGCTGGTGGTGGCCATCGTCATCGGTTTGCAGACTGTCGGCGTGGTCCTCATGAGTGCGATGATCGTCGCTCCGGGAGCTGCCGCTCGTCAGTGGAGCCGGCGGCTGGCCCCGATGGTCTTGATCGCAGCCGCGATCGGGATCTTCTCAGGCATCACCGGATCCATATTCAGCTCCTACATTCCGCGTTTACCAACCGGGCCGACCATCGTCCTGGTCCTCAGCGCGATTTTCCTGGCATCGCTGTTCATGGCCCCGCAACGCGGTCTGCTGTGGAGGTCTCTGCGGGTTGGTGGGCTGCGTACCGCGCCCGATCTCGACCCGGTGCTGATGCACCTCTACGCCCTTTCTCGCCAGCACCCTGCTGACCCCGAACACGGCCACTCGGTTGCGGTCATTCAGACAATGAGCCCGCCGCAGGCCAAAGTCATTGCTGCTCTCGAACGACTGGCCGACCGCGGATTGGCGCAACGCACAGCGGACGGCAGCTGGGCGCCGACCCCGATTGGTCGACGCGAGGCCCAGCGGATCCTCGATCGCGAGGCGGGAGAGGGATTGTGAACCCGGAGCTGCAGATCATGCTCATCGCGGTGGTCACTGCTGTCGCCGCAGCCCTCCCGGGGACCTATCTGGTCCTCCGCCGTACGGCGTTGGTGTCGGACGCGATCTCGCACGCCATCCTGCCGGGGATCGTGGTGGCGTTTTTCCTGACCCATGACCTCAACTCACCCCTGTTGCTCGTCTCAGCAGCAGTCACCGGTGTGCTGACTGTCTTTCTCATCGAAAGTCTGATCCGATCGCGTCTGGTTCCAGAGGATGCGTCGATCGGCCTCGTGTTTCCCGCCCTTTTTTCGATCGGCGTGATCCTCATATCGCGCTACGCGGGCGACGTCCACCTCGATACCGATTCGGTGCTGCTCGGCGAGCTGGCGCTGGCGCCGTTCGACCAGGTGATCATCGGCGGTGTGAATTTGGGGCCCCGTGCGCTGTGGACCATGGGTGTCATTCTCCTGCTCAACCTGCTGTTGATCGGTCTCGCCTGGAAAGAGCTCAAGCTGGCAACTGTCGATCCCGGCCTCGCCGCACTGCTGGGTTTTTCGCCGGTTGCCATCCACTACTCTCTGATGGCGATGGTCTCGATCACCGCGGTCGGCGCTTTCGATGCGGTGGGTTCGATCCTGGTAGTGGCCTTGATGATCGCCCCGCCAGCGACCGCTTACCTCGTGGTCGACCGGTTCGCACCCATGCTTTGGGTTGGTGCCGCAGTGGCCGCGGCGAGCGCAATCTTGGGCTTTGGATTGGCTTTGGCCCTTGACGTTTCGATCGCCGGATCCATGGCTACCGTCTGTGGGGTCCTCTTCGCTGTTGCTCTGCTGCTGGCGCCCAATCGGGGCCTGGTTGCCCAGGCAAGGAGGCGCAGCTCGCAGCGCCTCGATCTCGGCGTCCGCATGCTGCTGGTCCACCTGCTCCACCACCAGGAGACCGAGTCCGAGGCCGAGGAGTGCCGGGTGCCGAGCCTGCACCGGCATCTGCAGTGGAGCGAAGCCCGAGTCCGCCAGGTTGTCCGTGAGGCGGAGGGCCGGGATCTCGTCGCAAGGGCCGACGATCTGTTGTACGCGACCGCTGACGGGAGACAACTTGCTGAAATCGCTGTGGTCGGCGAATCAATGCCCGATATTGTGAACAGAAATCGGTAATCAGTGATCAGTTTTCAATTCCGCCCACTCGCTCGTTTTCGGGCGGGGATGATTTCTCGCACTGATCACTGATAACTGATGACTGGGTGGGCGGTTGGACGGAGACGCGATACAATGGCGCGCGGGAGGGTCCATGCAGGTACTCGAAGGACACCTTGATGCACAGGGACTGCGATTCGCCATCGTGGTGAGTCGTTTCAACGAAGCGCTGACCTCGCGGCTTGAATCGGGTGCGGTGGACTGTCTGCAGCGCCATGGAGCCGACGACGACCAGATCACCATCATTCGCGTGCCGGGCGTCTGGGAAATTCCTCTCATTGCTGCCAAGCTGGCGGCCGCTGGAGATGTTGATGCTGTGGTTAGTATTGGCGCCCTGGTTCGCGGCGGCACGGCCCACTTCGATCTCCTCGCAGCGGAGGTCGCCAAGGGAGTCGCGCAAACAGCCATCAGCTCGGGTGTTCCAATGACCTTCGGCGTCATCACAGCCGACACGCTGGAACAGGCGGTCGAGCGGGCCGGTACCAAGATGGGCAACAAGGGATGGGAGGCCGCGCTGGCCGCGATCGAGATGGCTCGCCTGACGGAGAAGCTCGACCGGAGGCCCTGAGTGCGTCCTACCGAGACGAAAGCAGTTTAGATGGGTACTCGTCGGCGCGCCCGAGAGCTCGCCCTCCAGCTTCTCTATCAGTTCGAGCTCACCGACGCCGCGCCGGAAGAAATGCAGGCCGGGTTCGAGGAGTGGCGAAACGCGAGCGATAGTGTCCGGGAATTTGCCGACAATCTGCTTCGCGGCACCCTCGAACGATTGGCGAAGATCGACGAAGAGCTCGGCCATCAAACAACCCACTGGCGGCTCGAACGGCTCGCAGCGGTCGATCGGAACATCCTTCGTCTCGCCATGTTCGAGCTGATTTTCGAGACCGATACCCCGCACGCCGTGGTCATCGACGAGGCCATCGAGATCGCCAAGAAATTTGGCACCAAAGACTCGGGCCGTTTCGTCAATGGGGTGCTCGACGGCTTTGTAAAACGGAGAGCCGCCGCAGGATGAACGTCCGGGTTGGCCTCACAATATTCTGCCTCCTCGCCACTCTCCCGGTAGCCGGTGAGGAGGCCAGTTATCTCGTGGTTGGTGGGGACATCCCCGTGGCGGCAGCAAGTAACGGGTATGCGCAGATTGTGCGGCTGGTCGCAGAAGGCAACGCCGAGGTTCGGGTTGCAACAACCCTGGCGCCCATCGGAGCCGACGGAACCTATGCAGATATTCTCGCCGGAGAAAGACCTAGTGTGCCAGCCGGGTTCGAGCTGCCGCGGCGTCTGCTGGTCGAACTGCGTCCAGACCTCGACGCCTGGCAAGCCGCGACCCTCATCCTCGAGTGGGCCGCGGACAATGTTTCTGTTGATATCAACGACTCCGGCGCCCAGGATGCAATCTCGGTCCTCGACCGGGGACGGGGACGGTGCTCGGGTCTCGCCAACGCAAATGTGGCACTGTTGCTCGCGGCCGGGTTCGAGGCTCGGACGGTCAGCGGGTTGCTGATTGGTAATGAGCGCCCTATCCCTCACCGCTGGATTGAGTGCCGACTCCCCGGCGCCGGATGGGTCGCGAGCGATCCGACGCTCGGGCTATGGACCGTCACTCCGCGGCACCTGGTTTTTGCCGATACGGTGGCCGATTTACCAGAGGTGCGGGTGGTGAAGGAGTCGAAGGACGGGCTGGACCGATTGCCGAGACACGGTGGCCGCTTCCTGCGGCCCAACCAGGGTGCAGACCTTGTGTGCCGTCTTTCTGTGGACTGGGCCCACCCCAACTCTGTGGCAGTGTTACGGGGCGGAGGCGGCGAGGTTCGACGTGCCCGGTTCGACCCGGAAGCGCATTTTTCGGACCTGCTGCCGGGAAGATGGGTGCTCGAGATCGTCTCTGGGGAGGCTGTCGTCGCGCGAAGGCAGTTCAAATTAAGAGCCGGTGATTTCAGAAGCTATGTCGTCGACGGTCGCACCGAAAAGCCACCGAAGGGATCTGGGTCGTGAGACGAGCGCTTTTTGGAAGCCTCGAACACCTGGCGCCACCGGCTCTGCTGCGATTGGTGTCGGCAACCTCACCGAGTGGGGTACTCGAGATCGAGACCGTCGAAGGTTTGCTCCGTCTCGAAGTGGAAAGAGGCCGCGTCGCTATGCCCACGAAATCGGACCTTGAAAAGGCAGGGAAGATTCTCGACAGCCGGCGCGGGGAGTTTCGGTTCACTCCCGGAGGAATCCAGCCCGTCAAAGGTGAGGTGATGAGCCTGACCGCCTTTGCAGAGGCAGCTGGTGCAGCGGCCTCTAATCTCCAGATGGATCTGCTGCTCGAGGATGAATTCCACGACAGATCGGACCTGCTGCCGCAGGCCAAAATCCATGTGCTGCCAACCCAGCCGTTGCAGAACCCGCTCGATGAACTGCTCTCGGGTCTCGAGGCGGAAGCCCCGGGGGAACTGCTCTTCGCCAAAGTTGGTGTGGTGACTCAGGATCCCCGATGGTGGCGCGGGGCTCTCGAAATGGACTGGCGCCGCCGCGGTTGGCAGATCCAGCAGTTGGGGTTTTCGGATCCTATCGATATCGAGGATCTGGATCTGTTGGTTGTCCACCACCAGCAGGGATCCGCCCGCGTCGGTTCAGAGGAAGACTGGTTGGGGCTTATCCGCCGCGCCAGCGAATTGCAGCCACCGCTGCCCGTGGTGTGGGTGGCACCTCTCGGGGATCCGGCGTGGACCCATCAGCTGATCGAAGCTGGGGTGTCCTTCCTCATGCCGGCGCCGCAGGGCGAGGCCGGGGAAGCGACGATCCGATTTGTCGAGTCACTGTCGCGGGTGGTAGACCGACAGATTCAGGCGCAGCAACGCGAGGGACACGATCCGCTGCCGACTGGCGTTTCGGAACTGGTGGGCGCTCTGCTGTCGGAGAGTGACCCTGACCAGGGCATCAGCTCGCTACTGCAATTGGCGGCCGAACATTTCACCCGCGGGGCGGTTCTGATGGCCGAAGTGACCGCGATCCGTTGCCGCGCCGGATTCGGCTATTCGCTGGAAGGTTCTACGGCGGTTCTCCCCCGAGGCATTGGTCTCATCGAGCGGGTTATTCGCTCGGGAGAGGCCTTTACGACAATCGAACCCGGCGCCAGCGGTAGCAACCGTTTGGCAGCCGTTTTGGGTGTTTCCGAGCTGCCGTCGGCGACGGCCCTGATACCGCTCGGGCGATGCGGCGCTGTGGTGGGCGTGCTGGTTGCGGATCGAGAGGGCGAAGAACTACCCGACGTGGCGGATCTCGTCCTGCTCGTAGGTCGGCTCGGCGGCGTTGTCGGTTCCTGACCAAAAGGGATTTTTCCAAAACTGTACTTTTGATTGACACCTGTGGATCGGAGACTTAAGATTTCGGTGCGTCTCATTCGTGTATTGATCAGAAAGAGAAAGGTTTCCGGAACGGCCGTAGCAGAAGAGCATTCTCGAAGGAGTGTCGGAAACGGGACGGCCCGCGGCGAGTGAGACCGGAGGGCACATGCTGGCATTGGCGATTGACCCGGGAGACGGTTCCGAGCTGCGATACGATCTCTCCAAAGAGGTCGTGTCGATCGGTGCATCGAGCAGCAATGATGTGGTCTTGAGAAGTCCGGGAGTTGCCCCGGTCCATTTCGTGATACGCCGCTCCGGCGAGTCCGTCACCTTTTTGGGCCAACCGCGACAAATCGTCCTGCTCAATGGTGAAAGACGGTCGCGGGGGGTGCTCACAGGAGGTGATCGACTCAAGATCGGAACTGCAACGGTGGTTATTCTCAGTACAACTGACGAGGTGGTGGAACCGAACTCCAAGGAGGCGGGGAGTTCTGCGGAAAAGCAACCGGCGGTTGGATCCGAAGCAGAAGCTGTCGGTGAGGTGAAGACAAGGGCCGAGGTGGTTCTCTACAACGAGCCGAAGCGCCTTGCAGAGGCGCGCCGCCAGCTGCTCGAAGTTTTCCAAAGCGGCCTCGACTCGGACCTCGTGTCATCCCTCCAAAATTACCTTGCGACGGTATTCGAGGGACGACGGGCATTGTTGGCGTGGCTCGACCACCAGGGTGTCTTACAGCCCATCGTGTCGAACTGGACGGGAGCTGTGCCGCAGCTTCCAATTCGGACGTTCGCCGAGCTTGCGCATGGTGACCGGGTCGCGATGCTCCGAGGTAGCGGCCGCGAGGCGCTGATCTACCCTGTGATCGTCAGCGGATCCGATTCCAGGATCTACCTGATGGCCGAAACCGGCGAGGAGAGCCGAGACGAAGATCGGACCCTTCTCGCGGAGCTCGCCGCTATGGTCGCGATTCACTGGGCCCGCGTCGAGGGATCGAGCGAGCTCCTCGGCGAGTGGGAGGCGGATGCTCGAGCGAATCTCGAGTCACGGCTGCCTGGAACCTCTCCAGCCGTGCGAGACCTCAGAGAACGAGTGCTATCGGCATCGCGATCCCCCGGTCCGGCCCTCATATCCGGTCGCGTTGGATCGGGCAGAGCATATATCGCGTCGTTGATCGCTTCTCTACGACCGACCGGAAAACCGTGGATCCGCGTACTGCAGGCGCGAGGCGGGGACGAATCCGCCCTCCGTGTCGAGCTCTTTGGTTCCGGTACGACCATTGGCGCGCGAGAGCTGGCTGCTCGCGCCGGTGGCGGAGTCGTGGTGGTGCGCTCGATCGAGAGGATGTCGATCCCACTTCAGGCAGAGCTTGCGGTCATGATCGGGAAAGACCAGGGCTCGGACTACGGCTCCAAGGTGAGGTGGATCCTAACCGTTGCCGAAAGCTGCGAAGCGTTGATGGCAAATGGCTCTATCGATCAGGAGCTTTTCAACCACGCTGCACGGAACCTGATCCGAGTACCGTCACTTGAGGAACGTCGCGAGGACCTCCCGCTTGTGATTGTGCGAATGCTCAAGACTATCGGCGATGAGCAGGGCAAGGAGATCCGCGGCATTGCGCTCGAGACCCTCGATTCACTGCTTGGCTACTCCTTTGAAGGACAGATGTCTGAGCTCCTGAGCGAGCTCCGGAGGTTGGTGTCGGCTACACCGGAGGGTGAAATGGTTCGCGGTTCGGTCCGCCGGGTCTTGACTGGATCCGGCGATGTAGCGGGCGGGGATATCGAAGGCTTCGATGCGACCGCGATGCTCGGCGAGGACGATCTCAAGGTGGTGATACCTACGGTCGAACGACTCCTGATCGATCGCGTCTTGCGGCGTTCGCTTGGCAACCAGAGCAAGGCGGCTCGTGACCTCAACCTGTCGCGTGGGGCTCTGATCGCCAAGATCAAAGAGTACGAGATCCCGGACTATAGATCGCTCCGCAGGAGCAAACGGTAGCCAGTAATCAGTGATCAGTAATCAGTCCCGACCCTCCGACCCCTCGTACTCTCTCGCTGGCCGTTCACAACTGATCACTGATAACTGATCACTTCATCTTCTTTTGCTTCGATGCGGGTTTGCGCTTCAGCTTTTCTTCTTGCTGGATCCCCAGCATCTTCATCACGACTTCCCAATTGAAGCCCATCCAGATCAGGAACGGGAATGAGAAACGGCCCGGCAGATCGGTAAAGTAGCGACCGAATCCAAAGACATTTCGGGCGAGATCCGAATAGTTGTGCTGGCTCCACTCACCGAGGCCCATTGCGTACAAGGCCTTGACGTGGAATAGAAGGTTGATGGACTGAGTGAGGCAGAGCACACACCAGCCCATGAACAGGCGTTCGAGCTGCCTTTTCGAAAAGGGGTTGGGCAGCGCCAGGTAGAGCGCCAGCAGCACGATAGTGTTGAAGTTGATCTCGTTCATCGAAACGCTTGGCACCTTCGAGTCGGTACGGAGATCGGTACGTCGCATCTGGACTCGATGGTCCTCAACGACGAGGCGGGTTACGCGCGGGTACTCGAAGGAGCGGATCAAGGTCTGCGCGAACCCTGCCACCACTGTGTCAATGGCCGGTCGCAAGGCGAGCCAGATGGCGACTGCTGCAATCAGTGTGAGCGGCAGGCGTCGAAGGAACACCTGCGTCGCGTCTTTCATGAAGATTCCTGGGGGAGCGCGAATTTGTGTGCCCACACAATCCACAGCGAAATTCCGGCGATGATGACCAGCGATTGCCAGACGAAGATATGGGCATCGTTGAAGTGTTGGGGCAGGAAGATGCCGATGTAGAAGAGCGACACGATGCGAACCAGATTGATGAGCTGGATCGTGAGCAGGCCGCCGATAACCCCGATCAGTTTGGCAGATATTTTGGCCGGAAAGGCGAGCACCCCGGAAATGAAGATCAGGCTGGTGATCAGACCATTGCAGCCGTTGTAGATGGTAACCGCAAAGCGTGGAGAAGAGACGACGCAGCCGGTGACGGTCGCCTTTTCACCGAAGATGCGGAGGACTGAACCCGACATTCGAGCAATGACGGCCGTGTAGGGTGTGACAAAGGCGTCGTTGACCTGCCGCAATGCAACAACGGTGAAGCTCACGCCAAGGATTGTCAGGAACAAGATGAGGAAACGAGCTTCTGGCTTCTGCCACAGTTCCCGTACGTTCATACGCCGCAGTCTGATTTCGGGACCAATAGAGATTTCAACGGCACAACACCTCCAGATCAACGCACAGCTCGCCGGTGTTTGCGTAGCGGTCTTCAGGATTCTTTTCAAGGCAGCGCAGGATGATTCGTGAGAGCTCGGGGTTGAGGTCGGGTACTAAATCGAGAGGATCTGGTGGGAGAGTGTTGAGGTGGGCGTCGATGACGTTCCCGGTGTGAAACGGTGGCCGCCCTGTCGCGAGGTGGAACGCTGTCGCGCCGAATGCATAGATGTCGGTGGCAGGCGTTGGAGGTTGGCCCTGGATTTGCTCAGGCGCCATATAGAACGGGGTTCCGGAGATGGACACGTTTTCGCCGTCACCGCGATCGAGACGGGCAGCGATGCCGAAGTCGAGGATCTTCACTTCGTTGTCCGGGGTGACGAGGATGTTGCCCGGCTTGAGATCCCGGTGGATTACGTGCCGGCTGTGGGCGTAGGTGATGGCATCGGCAAGTCGTAGGAGGAGGGGAGCCAAACGGCTGCGGACTCTTTCCGGATCGTTCTTCAAGAGGTCGTCCATGGCCTCACCGGGAACGAATTCCATGGCGATGAAGTATCCGTCGAATCCGGCCTCGAAATCGTGAATGGTGACGATCCCCGGGTGGTTGAGGGTTGCTGCCGCCTTCGCCTCCTGGCCGAGCCGGGCTGCTTCTTCGCTCGAAGTAGTGCGCAAAACCTTGATCGCGACATCGCGTTCGAGTCTTGTGTCGCGTGCCTTGTAGACGACTCCCATCCCTCCACGTCCGAGCTTGGTGAGAATCTCGTATCGCTGAAGTGCGGCGAGCTCTGCTTTCGAATCATCGCCAAGCGCGGTCCCTTTTTGGTCTGAGCTCGAGCCTTTCGCCGTTCGATCAGCCTCTATCAACGCTCGGAGCTTTCGGGCGGGTTCGCAGGAATAATCAAAGGCGAGGACCCTCTCAAGTTGGGCGAGGGCTGGCGCTCGCTCTCCGACCTGGTAGAGCTCATGGGCGAGGGCGACAGCCGGTCCGAGCCTGCCCGGTTGTAAAGCGACCCCGATGACCGCACGCTGCAAACAGGCAATCGAAGTTTCGGCGGAGAGGTTTTCGCGCGCCCACTTCGCCATATCGAGCATCACGTGGGGAATGTCCGGGACCGGCCCGGGGTGATTTTGGAGAACTTCACACGCCTCTTGCATCAAGCCCCCGCGGTGGAGCTCCGCCAATGCGTCCTGAAGGTAACCGAGGCGAGCCATACAGTTGGCGGTACCGACCGGGATTCCGAGGCCTCGATACAGCTCGAGGGCCCGTTCATCCTCCCCTGCCTTCTCGGCACACCGCGCCGCGGCTTCGACATCACCGGCGAGCTCGTAAATATCACTCGCCTCGCCCCATCGGTTGAGTTGTTCGAGCAATGGTGCCGCGATTCGCCATTGGTGGGCGTTGATTGCGAACTCGGCTGCCTCAGCCTCCTCGCCCTGGTCGAGCAGCGTTTGGACCGCATCCTCCGCGCGACCGGAAGCGCGGATCAGTTCCAGCATTTCGCCACGCATGCCAAGCTCAGCGAGGATCGGAATAAGAGAGGTCTCTTCTCGCTCGATTTGTTGTTTGAGGTTCTCGATCTCCTCTGGCTCGGCTCCGCTTCGGGTATGCTTTGCAGCCAGGTTTTCGCGGAGCTTGTCGAGCTGCCGGAGCCTCAGCTGGGCGGCTTCTCGATGATTTCCTGCTGCGGATTCGGACACTGCTGCGTCGTGTATCAGACCGGCTTTGCGGAATATTTCTGCGGCTAGACCGTGTTCGCCTGCCGAACGCCACGCGTGGGCGGCAGCCTGCCAGTTGCCCTCCAATTCGTGCAGTCGCGCCAACGAATGCTGATCTCCGATCTGTTCCACCGCCCGCCGGGCGGCCGGGAGCGCGGTGTGCGAAGAGCTGAACTTACCCTCGTCCAGGGCGAGGACCGCTGCACTGGCAGCTCGCTTCGGTTCGCCGGCTCGGGTCCAGGCCTCTACTGCTTCATCGTAGCGGCCGCGGTTTGTGAGCCACTCAGCGAGACCACGATCACAGCGTTGGGCGGCTGCGATGTCCCCTGCCCGGCGGAACAGGCGGGCCGCCTCACCGAGGTGGTGGCCTCCTGTTCTCTTCAGCATCTCTGCGGCCTCAGCCTCTCGCCCCAGTTCGAGAGCGATTCGCGCAGCTTCGTTCCACTCTTTGCCCTTTCGGTAAAGTGCCAGGGCCCCCCGTTTATCACCTTTTTTGGCTCGCATCTGTGCAGCGCCGACAAAGTCGCCGCGACTCATCAGGGTTCGTTCCAACCGCTGCTGTGGGCTGCCGCCAAGCAGAAGCTGCGCGAGCGACCAGACGATGACTACACCCGCGATGAGGTTGACGATCACCATGGCGCCGGGGTTGGAGAAGGCCTGCAGAATTGGAATTTCCGATACCTCCCCGATTTTCAGGCGTTCAGCAAACCATGGGAGGTTGATCGCGGCGGATGTTGCAAGGCCGATGACGAGCAGGACAATCGAGCGCCGAGTCCGTGACGGTACGAATGCGACAAGGATCAATGGGATGGCCGACAGCGCTTCCATGTCTTTTATTCTACGGCACGACAGGGCGCTCTGCCGGTGCGGTTGATATTTTATGGAAACTCGCTCATATTTCTCTGGTCCGACCGTTGTCGGGAGGGATTGTGCCAACTGACTATTACAAGGTGCTTGGGATTGAACGCTCCGCGAGTGCGGCCGAGATTAAAAAGGCCTATCGAAAGCTCGCGAGGAAGTTCCATCCCGACGTCAATCCTGACGACGCGGAGGCTGAGCAAAAGTTCAAGGAGATTCAGGAGGCCTATGCTGTCTTGTCGGATACGGATAAACGCAAGCAGTACGATACCTATGGTCGCGTCGACGGAATCCCTGACATGGGCTTCGATCCATTCCGCCAGGCCAGCTCATCGTGGCGTGATGCCGGCGGCGTCCAAGTCGAGTTCGGCGATTCTGCTCGGGGCCAGGGGGGATTCCAGGACCTCGGTGACATCTTTGGCGAGCTCTTTGGCCGCGGTCGGACGTCGAAGACCCGGCGACAGCCACGCCGCGGTGCCGATCAAGAAGTCGAAGTAGAAATCGCCTTTGGCGACGCTGTGCGCGGCACCTCGGTCACAATTCCGATCCAACGCCAGGTCGCGTGTTCATCCTGCAACGGCAGCGGCACAGCGGATGGAAGATCCTGCCCGAGCTGTCACGGTGCGGGGGTGCTGATCTCTACAGAGAGACTTCGGGTCAAGATCCCCGAGGGAGTCGCGGATGGACAGAGGGTGCGGGTCGCGGGAAAGGGAGCGGAGGGTGGTGCTGGAGGAAAGGCCGGAAATCTCTTCGTGAAGGCTCGCGTGAGCCAGGACGGTTTCTTCGAACGAGACGGCGACAACATTCGTACGACCGTTCCGGTTACCTTTTCTGAGGCCTACCGAGGTGGCGAAATTGAAGTTGGGACGGTGCACGGACCGGTGCGGGCGAAGGTTCCACCTGGGACCAACTCTGGACGCACATTCCGTCTCCGCGGCAAGGGTGTTCGGAACACCAAGACTCGCGCTTACGGTGATCATCTCTATACCGTGCAGATCGTGGTTCCAAAGGTGATCTCGCCGGCCGGTGAGGAAGCCGCACGTGGCGTGGCCGATCTCTACCAGGCCAACCCCCGCAAAGATTTGCCTACCGGCATCTGAGTCGCAAATCCCCGTGCCCGAATTTGAACCACCAAGACACCAAGACACCAAGGGTTCACCAAGGAATTTTTTTGAGTGGTTTCCTCGCTGATAGATTTCTCAAGTCTGCAAAACTCAGACAGACTCTCCTGGGCTCAAGGCATACAATCCGGAAACATAAGAGTTTCTTGGTGTTCTTGGTGCCTTGGTGGTGAATCGGATGGGTGGGTGGGAGAGCTCGTGTTTTTCAGGCCGTCGCTGTCCACACGCCGAGCTTGCGCATTTTTGCCACGCGCCGGAGGAAGAGTCGCCGTTTCATGCCGCGCAAATGATGCACAAGGAGGACACCATCGAGGTGGTCCAGTTCGTGGCATACGGCTTGCGCCAACAAACCCTCAGCCTCGAGGTCTCGCCAGTCGCCGTTCGCATTCTGAGCCCGGACAGTCAGCGCCGAAGGTCGAACGAGATTCGTAAATAAGCCAGGGAACGAGAGACAGCCCTCCTCGAGACTTGTCTTTCCCTGGTGGTGGACGATCGTCGGATTGGCAAGGACGATCCTGGCGTCCGGGTCCTTCCCGACTGAAAGGTCGATCGTCGCGAGCCGTATGTTGATTCCGATCTGGGGCGCCGCAAGACCGAGCCCGGGCGCTTTCCAACCGGTCTCGAATAGATCTTCGACAAGTGCGTCAATCTCTTCGTCGAATCGTTCGACTGGTCTGTTCGTCGCCTCGAGGCGTGGGTCGGCGTATACGAGAATCGGCCTGGCCCCCATTTATCACCGGGTTTCGTCGCGAATTCGCTTGATCACTGCCTCTACGGTGTCCTTCGCCCGGCGCTCATAAAAGTCTTCGAGCACCTTCCCCACTTCTGGGTGGCCCTCGGCAATACGGTCTAGGTTCGTACGGTCGAGTTCGATTGCCGTGACCTCTGTGCTGGCAGTGATGGTAGCGGTTCGGGGCCTTCCAGTGAGAAGGGAGACCTCGCCGAAAAAGTCTCCCGGTCCGAGCTCTGCGAGCGGCATATTGCCACCGTCCTCTGTGCGAGTGAATACCTTGACCGAGCCACCAACGACCAGAAACAGGCTCGATCCCGCCTCGCCCTCGGTGACGATGATATCGCCCTCGTTGTACGATCGAAGTTCGGTGGAGGTGATGATCTCGACCAGGGCCTCGGGCTCGAATGATGAGAAAAGTTCAGAGGCCTGTAGCTCCTTGAGCTCCTGGTTGGTGTTCGACGATTCCTCTTCGAGGGAACCGGTGAGTTCGCGGCGCTCGTGGCTGGCCATTTTGGTGCGTCGGTCCTCCTCGATCAGTCGCGCCATTTCAGAGTGCACGTTCTGCTCGGGGTCGAGCTTGAGGATCTTCTTGTAGGCGGCGATCGCTCGTGCGTAGAATCCGTCTCTCGCCTGCGTTTCGGCGATGTCTCTGTATATGAAAATCGCTTTGTGGCGCTTGCCCTGAAGGTCGAGAATCTCCGCCTGCCGTAGTCTTAGATTGAGCTGATTTGGGTTCTTCATCAGCTGTTTTTTGATCGCCTCAAGCGCCTTGTCATACTCTTTCTTGGCGAAATAGCGGTCGAGTTGATCGATCGCTACCCGTGATGAACCGATCTTCATTGCACCTCCTCCATCCTCCGCCTCGTTGCCTTCCAGGCTTCGTCAATGCGATGCCGAAGCGCCTTGGCGTCAACGTCTACGAGTTTGCCATCGACGACCAGGGGCCGCCCGGCCACGACGACGTGGCGAACCATATGCGGCCCGCCACCAAACACAATCCGCGACGCCGGGTCGCCGCCCGGCAAGGCCGACCACCCATCAAGCTCAACCACGATGACGTCGCCAGCCTTCCCATTCTCGAGGGTTCCGACCTCGTCTCCCATGTGGAGAGCCGCGGCGGCGTCCCGTGTGGCCATCCCCAACACGGCCCACGGACCGAGCGCAGTCGGGCCGTAGCGCAGACCGTGGATCGTTGCCGCGAGGCTCATTTCGTGGAAGATCGATAATCGGTTGTTGCACGGCGGTCCATCCGCACCGAGCACCACCGCGATCCCGGATTGAATCAGGCCGGGCACATCCGCAATTCCTGAACCGAGTTTGAGGTTGGCGCCGGGGCAGTGGCAGATCGTAGTCCGGGTCTCGGCCAGACGCCGAACGTCGGCCTTTTCGAGGTGGATGCCGTGCGCCAGAATCACGTCATCGCCAACCAGACCGTGGCTGTCGAGGAATTCAATGTTGCCTAAGCCACTCAGGGCACGGACCTCTTCGACCTCGGCGCCGTTCTCGGCCGCGTGAGTTTGTAGCAACCATCCGTTTGCGCGGGCGAGCTCGGCGCAGCCCCGCAACAGGCCGGGAGAGCACGAGAGGGCGAAACGGGGGGCGACCGCGTAACGCAGTCTTCCGTCCGCAGCTCCATGCCAGCGTTGCCCAAGCTCGAACGCGTCAGAAAGCGAGCGGTCCGGGTTCTCGAGAAGGGCCACCGGTGCACCGGCGCCGATGTCCATGTGGGTCTTGCCGGAAACGAGTCGGATGCCAAGACTCTCGGCGGCGCGAAAGACCCGATTGTGGTCGTGTGTGGTGCCGAAGTCGAGCGCGGTTGTTGTGCCTCCACAGAGGAGTTCGACGATTCCGAGCTCGGCCGCCGCTTCAACCCCGTCACCATCGAGCGCCGCCTCATAGGGCCAGGTGCGAAGCCGGAGCCAGTCGAGGAGTTCGAGTCCGTCCGCCTGGTGCCGGAGCAACGACTGTACAACGTGGACGTGGCCCTGAATGAAGCCCGGAAGGACTGCAGCATTGCTGGCGTCAAGGATGCGGGCGGTACTGCAATCCTCGATCGTGCTATCGGACACGGCCGTAATTCGGCCGTCGCGAATAGCGATTTCTCCCCGGAAATGGACTCCGTCCGCGACCATTGGCAGAACCAGGCCGTTCCGGATCACCAGATCCGGCGAAAATGATGAGTCGCTCACGATTTCCCCTCTGGGGAATCTGCGGATCGCGCCTGGAACTCGCTGAGGGTCTGGAGGATGATCCCCACCGCTTCGTCGACCGTTTCGACCTGGATCGGCAGGCGGGTGTCCTCTTTCTCGAGATATCCCTGGGCCAGGGCTTCATCTTCGATCCAGCGAAGCAGTCCGCTCCAGTGGCTGCCGTAGAGGAGAAATGGCGTCGGCGGGAGATGTTTGGCCTGCAAGAGCTGCCATACCATCATCGCTTCGAGGGTCGAACCGATGCCTCCGGGAAGGACAATGAACGCCGATGACAGCCGCACGAAGTGGTGGAGCCTGGAAAAGAACGTGCGGTGCCGATAAACCCTTTCCACAAAGGGTGCATCGTCATCGTCGGTGACCAGTCGCACGGGAAGGTCTCCGCCGGCCGGATGTTGCACCGCACCCCGTGAGGCGCCGAGATCGACCGCCTGCATGAGGCCACCTCCACCACCGGTGACGATGTCGCAGCCGGCCTCTGCCAATCGCTGCCCGAGATCTTGCGCCTCTCCATACAACAGGTGTGTCTTTTCGATCCGAGCCGAGCCGAAGATAGAGACTCGGAAGCGCTCGAGATTGCGTGGCTGCAGACGCTCCAATGATTCGATGGTCTCCCACAGTTGGGCGACCGAACCATCGATGACCTGGACCAGGTCTGTAGCAGCTTCATCGAGGGTGCCATGTGCGGCTCTGAGTCGGTCTTCACGCCGCTCGCTCACGAGCCCGGACCTCCCTCGAACAACGGTAGGGTGGGTTCCAACATTGGCAGCAATGCTTCGACGATGAGGTCACACCATCCTTCGCGGGCCGAAGCCTCGAGGCGCAGTGGCGTGAGGCCCCGGGCAGCAATCATGCCCTCGAGCAGGACGTCGATGATTTGCTGAAAGGTGGGATCGACGGCACGCACGCCATCGTACGAAGGGTAGTCGGAAATCGGCACGTGAACTAGAACATCGTAGGTGGGCAGCCAGTGATCGATAAAGCTCTCCCAGGCGCGAAGCGAGCCTGCAGCGTGAACCAGGTAGCAATAATTGTCGAGAACGGATCGATCACAGAGAACGACTTCACTGTTCGTAGCGGCATCGATTTCCCAGGCGATCTGTGTGTGGAGGATCCACTCCTGGGCGGCGACGGTCGTATCCTGATTGATGGGGAGCGGACAACGCCGGGCAACCTCCCGCACCATTTCAAGGTCGGCATTGCGTCGTTTGAGTGCTGCGGCGAGCTCGAAACACAGCGTCGTCTTCCCAACACCGTGACTACCAACGAGAGCGATCTTCATAGGTGGCCCATTGTAACGGGAGTTATGAGTTTTGAGTTATGAGTTTTGAGTTATCTACAGTTCACCCGTTTTTCCGGGTGGATGGCCGGAAACTCAAAACTCAAAACTGAGAACTAAGAACTGGCTTCAGCGTCCTGCTGGTGCGCCCGTCGGTCGCAGCGCTCCTGGTAGGGCGCCGGCCGCTTCGACCATCGCGGCGTGGATGGCATCGGCCGAGTCGGCATCCGTCAGCCGTCCGAGTCGGGTCGGGTTGCGGACGATCCATGCGAGACGGGACAGCCACCGGAGATGAAGAGCGTCGTTCCGCAGGGCGAGGAGGAAGAAGATGTTGGTCTTTCCCATGTCCGGCGAACCGAAGACTACGCCCTCGGGCGACCGACCCATGGCGATGAATTGCTTGGGGAATTTGTCTGATGCCCGACGCCTCGCATGGAGAAACGCAACTCCTTCGGGAACCGCGGTCGGCACCAGGCGTTCGCGCGCAGCGAGCGCAGCTTCGAGCCACGCCTGGTCCTCAACCAGCCCAAGCCCGGTCACATGTTCAGCCATGGCATGGATGACCTCGGGACGGTTGCTGGCTTTGAGATCCGGAATAATCTGGTCGACGGTGAATATCTCTTCCATCGATGCGTCAATCACCTGACTCGGTGACGCGCCGGACGTCGCCACCGATTCCGAGGCGAGCGTATCGAGATACTCGTCGAGGAGTGCACGTCGGAACCGCCATTGGCCGCCGATCTTGACCCCGGGAATTTTACCCTCATGGGCGAGCCGCACCAGTGTGCGTTCTGCCAGTTTGAGGTACTCTGCGGCTTCCTTGGCGGTCAAATACGACTCCATGCGGGCCTCCCATTGCCGACTGAATGCGGCGCTAACTGGCTGAATACTCCTTTTTCGAAACTATGTCAAGGAGAATGTGCCACTTGCGTGGGTGAAGTCTGTGTGCTATCACGTACATCGTTCGGTTCGCGGCGAAGGCCGATTTAGGCAATGAGTCGCGACGCGGGAAGGCGGCGGAAGATACCGCAGCGATGTCGCATCCGGTGAACCCGGGTGCGATTGGTGCTGTGGGGCAGGTTGTTTTCTCGAGACGTTGACCGCAGCGGTGGGTCTGACCCACGAACAAACCAGAGGAGGGGAAGTCAATGGACGTAGAAGCGAAAGTCAAAGAAATCATCGTGCAACAGCTGGGTGTGGATGCCGAGAAGGTAACCGCCGATGCTTCATTCGTGGATGACCTTGGTGCCGACTCGCTCGACGTTGTCGAGCTGGTGATGGCGTTCGAGGAAGAGTTCGGGGTCGAGATCCCGGACGAGGCGGCCGAGAAGATCGCGACCGTCAAAGATGCCAACGAGTTTCTGAAACAGAATCCGGCTGGCTGATGTCGCGACGGGTGGTGGTTACCGGGGTCGGCCTGGTCTCGCCCCTTGGGATCGGGACTGAGCCTACCTGGGCCGGAGTAACTGCCGGCACGAGTGGGGTTTCCACCATCACGCGTTTCGACACCTCGGACTTTCCGGTTCACATCGGGGCCGAGGTCAAGGGCTTCGAACCAGAGGACTGGATCGAAAGAAAAGAGGTCAAAAAATTTGACCTCTTCGTCCATTTCGCGCTTGCGGCGACCACCATGGCGCTCGAAAGTTCGGGGCTCGAGATCACCGACGAAAACGCTACCCGCGTTGGTGTTGTCATCGGATCAGGCATCGGTGGATTTCCGATGATCGAACGGCAGCACGAGATCCTGCTGAATCGAGGTCCGAGGCGGGTCAGCCCGTTTTTCATTCCCAGCTCGATCATCAATATGTGTTCTGGCCTGGTGAGTATCCGTACCGGCGCAAAGGGCCCGAATATGGCGACCTGTACGGCGTGCTCCACCTCGGCCCACGCCATCGGCGATGCCTTGCTTTATATCCGGCACGGCTACGCGGACGCCATCATCGCCGGAGGCTCCGAGGCAGTGACCTCTGCGATGCCGCTGGCCGGCTTTTCATCGATGCGGGCGCTGTCGACCCGCAACGACGAGCCCGAGCGGGCGTCGCGTCCTTGGGATAGGGACCGTGACGGTTTCGTCATGGGCGAGGGGGCGGGGATTGTCATCCTCGAGGAACTCGAGCACGCGAAGCGGCGCGGGGCGCCGATTCTCGCCGAGATCCTCGGCTTCGGGATGAGCTCGGACGCTTACCACATCTCAGCCCCCGCCGAGGACGGCGATGGCGCCATCAGGGCGATGCAGGGAGCCCTCGACGATGGGTCCCTCAACTCTGAGGATGTGGACTTCATCAACGCCCACGGCACTTCGACGCCGGCCGGCGACATCGTCGAGACGATCGCCGTCAAGGGCGTCTTCGGTGATCACGCCCACAAACTGATGGTGTCCTCCACGAAGTCGATGACAGGTCATTTGCTCGGCGCCGCCGGTGGTCTCGAGTTTGGGCTTGTCGTGCAATCGTTGGTCAATGGTGTCGTGCCTCCGACCATTAATCTCGACGAACCGGACCCTGAGAACGATCTCGACTACGTTGCGCACACTGCCCGCGAGGCTGACATCAAAGTGGCGCTGACCAATTCCTTTGGTTTCGGTGGCACAAACGCCTGCCTGGCGGTCGGTCTCCTCGACTGAAAATGCCCGGCCCAGAATCTTCTCTCACCTGACCCGGTCATCGGGGGCGGCAATGACTCGGCTCGGACAAACGTGGCTCAAAGAAATCGCCCGGTTTTCCAGCCGGATAGATCTCTACAACTTTGGTCGTTGGCTGGTGCTTGCGATGATGGTTGGCGTGGTCGCGGGCCTTGGCGGCGCGCTTCTGACGTGGGGCGTCAATGGTCTCTCATCGGGTCTGCTCGGAAGTGTTGTCGGTTTTCATGTGCCCGGACACGGGGAGTCGGCCACCGTTACCTGGAGCATGCCCGCAAGGCCCTGGCTGCTGCTTGTGGTGCTTCCCCTGGCCGGCCTCCTGGTGGGTTGGATCGTACAGACCTTTGCCCCTGAGGCCGAGGGCCACGGCACCGATGCGGTCATCAACTCCTACCACCGCGGACGAGCGATGCTTCGCAAGCGAGTGGTGCCGGTCAAGCTCCTGACCTCGATGCTGACCATCGGTTCCGGCGGGTCGGCTGGACGCGAGGGACCGGTTGCGCAGGTCGGTGCCGGATTTGGCTCTTACCTCGCGGACGTTCTACGCCTCGGTTATCACGACCGACGGGTCCTGGTCGTCTCGGGCATGGCGGCGGGTATCGGTGGCATGTTCCGGGCGCCGCTTGGCGCCGCTCTCTTTGCGGTCGAGGTTCTGTACTCGGATCCGGACTTCGAGTCAGAAGCCCTCATTCCAGCCATTATCTCGTCGATCGTTTCGTATGTTGTCGTGGCCTCGTTGACTGGGTGGGACGCCATTTTCCACACCGCTCACGTGCGTTTCGCACGGCCGCAAGAGCTCCTCGCCTACCTCGTTCTCGGCATGGTGGTGGCCGCCGTGGGCTACATCTACGTCAAGGTCTTCTACGGTATGCGGGACAGGGTCTTCGGACCGATGCCAATCCCAACCTGGACCAAGCCCGCAGTTGGTGGCTTACTTTTGGCGCTGCTCGCGCTGGCGGTGCCCCAGGTCCTCGGCGGCGGTTATGGCTGGTTGCAGCTCACGATGGACAACGAGCTTCCGCTCAAGATCCTGGTCCTGTTGTTGCCGGCCAAAATTCTCGCCACCTCGTGCACCATCTCCTCGGGCGGTTCGGGTGGCGTCTTCGCACCGTCGTTGGTGATCGGCGGCGTCACCGGGGCGATATTTGCCGATCTCGCGTCGCGGGTCGCGCCCCAGCTCGCGCCGCCTACCGCTGCCTGCGTGTTGGTTGGTATGGGCGGCTTCTTTGCCGGCGTCGCCAAGGTGCCAATCGCATCCCTGATCATGGTCGCGGAGATGAGCGGTTCCTACGGTCTCCTGGTGCCGATGATGCTGGTCTCGTCGGTTGCCTACCTGCTGATGCGCGGAGTCAGCATCTACGAGGCCCAGGTCCCTGGTCGAATCGACTCGCCGGCCCACCTCGGCGAATTCCAGATCGACGTCCTCGAGCGTCTGACCGTGGACGAGGTCATGGATCCTGACCAGGAGGTCATTTCGGTGCCGACAGGCGCCTCGTTCGAGACTGTGCTTGATTTAGTCGCCGAAACTGACCAGTACGCCTTCCCGGTTGTACAGGCCGACGGCGAGGTCGAGGGGATGTTCAGCATCAACGATGTGCGTCGTGTCATGGCCACCCCCGAAGTGTGGCCGCTTCTGGTTGCCTCCGATCTCGGGGTTACCGCGCGTGGCATGGCGTACCTCGTACCCGATGATGATCTCCACACCGCGGTCCAGCGTTTCACCGCCCTGCAGCGGGAGATCCTTCCGGTCCTCGAGGGCCCGCCCCCGGCGCCGGTGATTGGTCTGCTCCGACATCACCAGGTCATGGAGGCCTACGACCGCCAGATCCACCGCCTGCGCGAAGAACACGCCGATTAACGGGCCACAATGAGGCCCGCGATGGGACGTTGACGACCCCAATGAGACGCGCGTCCCGCGGCGACGACACAGGTGCCACTCTTCGCATTGTTTGCCTGGCGGGCGTTGCCGAAACGGGAAGAGACGAATTCAAACAATGCGAAGGGTGGCACCCTCCTCGCCGAAGCGAGAAGCGCTCACCGCGTCGCAGGAGGTGCTAAACTACCCGCTGTGAATACCCGTTCATTTTCCACACAATTGAACAGCGAAGGAGGCAAGCCGTGAACTGTATTGTGTGCATGACCAGCGTGCCGGATACGGCGTCGGTCATCAAGGTCGGAGGCGACGGTAAGGGCATCGATGGGTCGGGCATCAAGTGGATCGTTTCGCCGTACGACGAGTATGCCCTCGAAGAAGCGCTGCAGATTACTGAGGCCAAGGGTGGAGAGGTCACGGTCGTTACTTACGGTCCGGACCGCGCCGAGGCGGCACTCCGAGATTGTCTAGCCAGAGGTGCGCATCAGGCGGTGCACATCCTCGGTGGCGAGGCGACCCTTGGAGACAGCTTCACTATCGCTAAAGTGTTGGCAGCTGCCATCAAGGACCGCGAGTACGACATTGTGCTGTGCGGCTTCAAGGGCGTTGGGACCGATTGCGGCCAGGTCGGCCAGATGCTCGCCGGGCTCCTCGATCTGCCCCATGTGGTCAACGTCCTCGAGCTCGAGGTGGGCGATGGTTCGCTCACTGCGGGACGTGATGTCGAGGGCGGTAAAGAGAAACTCGAGAGCCCGCTCCCGTCCCTGGTCACCTGTCAGAAAGGTCTCAATGAACCTCGCTATGCTGCTCTCAAGGGCATCATGGCCGCCAAGAAGAAGCCGGTCGAGAAGATCGAGGTGGCGAGCCTTGGCGTCGATGAGGGCGCCGGTGGGTTCTACAAGGTTGAGAAGCTGGAGCTGCCGCCCGCCAAGGCGGCGGGAACCATCATCCAGGGCGAGGACGATGCGGCCGCGGCCGCGGCTGAACTCGTGAAACTCCTTCGCGAAGAAGCGAAGGCGATTTAGGGAGGCGATGATGGCTGGCATTCTTGTTTTTGTAGAGCAGCGCAAATCTGAAATTCGCAACGCCTCCCTCCAGGCCCTTTCGGAAGCCAAACGGCAGGGTGGTGCTGTAAGCGCAGTCCTGCCCGGATCCGGGATTGGCGAAGCGGCCGCCGGGCTCGGCGCCTGGGGCGCGGACAAGATCTATGTGGCGGACGACCCAAATCTCGACCTGTACTCGTCCGATGGCTACGCGGAGGTGGTTGTCAAGGCGGTCGAGCAGGCGCAGCCAAGCGCCATCTTTTTCGCCGGTACCGCCATGGGACGTGATTTAGCGCCAACGGTCGCAGCCCGGCTTGGCGTCGGTGCCATTCCGGACGCGGTTGGTCTGGAGCTCGATGGCGAGACCTTCAGCGTTCGCCGGCCTGTCTACTCGGGCAAGGCCACCACAACGGCCGACACCGCGGGCAACACGCCCCAGATCATCAGTCTGCGGCCCAACGTCTTCGCCGCCGAGGAGTCGGCCGGTGCAGGCGAGGTTGTCGCCCTCGACGGTCTCTCGCTCTCGATCCGCGCGGTGGTCAAGGAACTGCTCGAGGCGGAGGGTGGCGAGCTCGACGTGGCCGAGGCGGATGTCATTGTCGCAGGCGGTCGGGGCATCAAGGGTCCGGAGAACTTTGCCCTCATCAAATCGTTGGCCGATGCGCTCGGTGGCGCCGTCGGTGCGTCGCGCGCGGCGGTTGACGCGGGCTGGATCGAGCATTCTCACCAGGTTGGCCAGACCGGCAAGGTGGTGAGCCCTTCGCTGTATGTCGCCGCCGGAATCTCGGGCGCCATCCAGCATCTCGCGGGCATGTCGTCGTCGAAGGTGATTGTGGCCATCAACAAGGATCCCGATGCGCCGATCTTTAAGATTGCCGACTACGGGATAGTGGGTGACCTCTTCGATGTCATTCCGCCAATGGTGGATGCAATCAAAGCCCTCTAGATCCGATCCAATCAACAACAAACGGCGGGCTTCGGCCCGCCGTTGTTTTGTCCCGCGCCCGAGTCCGCGTCCGCGTCCGCGCCCGAAAGGCCCGCCACCGCGGGCTCGGAGCCCGCGGCCACGGATGCTCGCGCCGAGCCCTCCAAATGCGAACATTTGTTGGCCTCGCCGCGTCGCATCCTGGCGCACCTTCGGCGCGCCGGCGGGCCGTAGATAGCAGCGAGTCGACCCATCGGGAGGTAACCCGCCCCCTCCCCCAGCCCGCCCACCCTCAGAAAGCCACGTCGGGCGGGGCCCGCCGCGCCTTTCTGAGGGGAGAGGGTGAATAAGGCTGGCGCCGGAGTTCCTTCCGCCTCTTCCAAGCCCCAGGCCTCAAGCCTTCCTCAACATCTTCTCGGGCAGGAACCAGTGGATATAGCCGCAGTTGGCGCAGATGAGGCAGCGGGCGGTTGGATCCACCCAGTCGAGGCTGAAAAAGCTGGCGACCGCGGTATTGAGTTGTGCCTTGCGCTCGTAGAAGTGATCGTACTCGCAGATTTCGCAGCTCAGATCAATTCCGGCAACCTGGGCCGGTGCCGCGTGTTTGGCGGTGGGTTCGTTCATGTTGTGCTCCTCTGAGGATCATACGCACGAGATAGGTTGCTGATTCGATGAGACCCGCGATGGGGCTTCGACGACTCCCAGTGAGTTGCGCGTTGGGGCGTCGACGACACCGGTGCCACCCTTCGCATTGTTTGACTCGGCCGCGATGCAGCCGGTCACGCCTTCGGGGCAAACAATGCGAAGAGTGGCACCCTCCTGGCCGAAGCGGGGGGCGCTTGTCGTATTGGAGTGGCACCCTCCTCGCTGAAATGGGAGGCGCTCGTCGCGTCGGGGTGGCGCCCCTCGTGCCTACGCGAGAAGCGCTCCTGAGTCGGATTGCCTGTCCAATTCAGAAAATCGCGACACAATGCCGCCTTCATGGTATATTTTCCGCTCGTGTGGCATGCCTCGGAGGCGCCGTGGACCTGCAAACCCTCATCCTCGATCTCCAGCGATACTGGGCTGATTGCGGTTGCATCATTCAGCAGCCGTACGACGTCGAGGTAGGGGCGGGGACCATGCATCCGGAGAGCTTTCTGCGGGTCCTCGGACCGGAGCCCTACCGTGTCGCTTACGTCCAGCCGTCGCGCAGGCCGGCGGACGCCCGCTACGGCGAGAATCCCTTCCGACTGGGCCGCCACCTCCAGCTGCAGGTGATCCTCAAGCCGTCGCCGGACGATGTGCAGGAGCTGTATCTGAAGTCCCTCGGTGTGCTTGGTATTGACCCGGCGGTCCACGATATCCGCTTCGAAGAGGACAATTGGGAGTCTCCGACCCTTGGCGCCTGGGGAGTTGGCTGGCAGGTGCTGCTCGACGGCATGGAAATCACCCAGTTCACTTACTTCCAGCAGGCCGGCGGCATCGAGCTTTCCCCGATCTCGGCCGAGCTCACCTATGGCCTCGAACGGATCGCGATGTTCTTGCAGCGCAAGGACTCGATCTACGACATCGAGTGGGGTGGGGGGGTGGCCTACGGCGCCGTGCGGCTCGAGGATGAACGAGAGTCTTCGATCTACGGTTTCGAGGTCGCCGACGTCGAAATGCTGCGACGCCACTTCGAGGATTGGGAGTCAGAGGCGAAGCGCTGTCTCGAGCACGAGCCACCGCTGGTTATTCCCGCCGTCGAGGCCACTCTCAAGACTTCGCATCTCTTCAATCTCCTGGACGCAAGGGGCGCGATCTCGGTGACCGAACGGGTCGGCCTCATCGCGAGGGTCCGACGCAACGCGGTCGCCGCGGCACGCGCTTCTCTCGAACAGCGCGAGGCCCTTGGCTTCCCGCTCGCAGGAGACGTCGACATTCCGAGTGGGGAGGCCGACTGATGGCGACCTTTCTGCTCGAAATCCGCACCGAGGAAATCCCGGCGGCGGCCCTTCCCGGTGCTCGGCGCCAGCTCGAAGATCTCTTTTCGGTGCAGCTCGCCGAGGCGGGTTTTGCTGATCTCGAGATCACGCCTCTCTCCACATCGCGTCGGCTGTCGGTGGTGGTGAAGAACCTGCCCGATCGACAGGCTGATCGTAGCGAGGTGATGACCGGTCCACCCTCGCGCGTTGCCGTCGATAGCGATGGCAACCCGACGCCGGCTGGCGAGGGGTTTGCCCGCAAGGTCGGTCTGCCGTTTGATCAGATCGGACGCGTCGAGACCGAAAAGGGCGAGTACCTCACGGCAACGGTGGTCCACAAAGGGCGCGACACATCGGAAATCCTCGCCGAGATCGTGTCCACGGTTGTGGCGGCGCTCCGCTTCCCAAAGATGATGCGGTGGGGCGACGGGACTCCCATTTTCGTGCGTCCTGTGCACGGGGTTGTGGCGCTGCTCGGCAGCGAGGTCATTCGGTGTGCGCTCTTCGGTGTCGAAGCAAGCCGGTCCACGGTCGGCCACCGGGTCCACTCGCCGGAGACTTTCGAGCTCGAGTCGGCCGACGGCTACGCCGAAACCATGATCGAGCGCGGCGTTGTCGTCGACCCGGCGGAGCGTAAGCAAAGACTCGAAGAGCTGGCAGAAGCCCTCGCCTCGGAAGCCGGTGCCAGGGTCCATCCGGATCCCGAGCTCATGGCCGAGCACGTGGAGCTGGTCGAGTGGCCGGGGCTGATCGCGGGCTCCTTCGAAGAGCGATTTCTCGAACTGCCGCCGGAAGTTGTCGTTACGACCCTCCGTTACCACCAGAAGTGCCTGATCCTCGAAAACGGTGACAACGGTCTGCAAGATGCCTTCATAGGAGTCATCGACCGCAAGGACGACCCAGAGGGTCTGATTCGTCAGGGCAACGAGTGGGTCATCGGCGCCCGCCTCGCCGACGCCGGGTTCTTCTTCGCCGAAGATCGGAAAAGGACCCTCGCCGAGCTCGTGCCAGGTTTGGATCGCCTCGAATTTCACCGGGTTCTCGGTTCGCTGGCGGACAAGGCGGCTCGAGTCGGCAAGTTGGCGGCAGTCTTCGCCAACGCCCTCGACGCCAATGTGGCGCCCGAACAACTGCACACGGCTGCCGGCCTTGCGAAAGCCGATCTGCTGACCAACATGGTTGGTGAGTTTCCGGAATTGCAGGGCATCATGGGTGGCCATTATCTGCGCCTCGAAGGCGCTGACGATGGACTTTGGACCGCGGTCCGTGACCACTACGCGCCGGTCGGGTTCGAAGGCGCGGTGCCCGAATCCGTTACTGGGAAGTTCCTGGGCGTGGCAGACCGGCTGGACACGGTGGCCGGGCTCTTCGCGGTCGGTGAACGGCCGTCTGGTTCCAAGGATCCCTTCGGACTTCGTCGAGCCGCCCAGGGTGCAGTCAAGATCGTCGCCGAGGCGGGCTGGGAAGTTGACCTCAATGAAATGATCCAGGCTGCCGCCGACGCGGTCGCCGATTTCTCGAAGGATGGCGAAGCAGCCGTTGCCGATGCGGTTACGGCCTTTGTGGCCGACCGGGTGAGAAGGTGGCTGACCGATGTCGTCAAAGTGTCCGGTGACACCGCGGATGCTGTCATGTCGGCCGATTGGTCGAACCTGCCGGCGGCGGTAGCGCGGGCGGAGGCGCTCGAGCGGGTGCGGACTTCGGAGAGTTTCCGAATCCTCGCCCTCGCCTTCAAACGGGTGCGCAACATCACCGATGGTCAGCCCGACCGGGGTGTCGATCAGGAGCTCTTCGAAATGGCAGAGGAGCGTGAGCTCTTTGCGGCGACTGAGGAGTTTGCAGAACACCTTCAGGGCCTGCTCCCGAAAAGGCAGGTCGAAGAGGCCTTTCTGGCCATGGAACCGATCGCAGAGATCCTCGAGCGCTTCTTTGTTGAAGTGCTCGTTATGTGTGAAGACGAGCGTGTTCGCGACAATCGGATGGCGCTCTTGAAACAACTGGGACAACAATTTATGGAGCTTGCAGATCTTTCGAAGCTGCAGGTCGAAGGAGGAGAAAAGTGAACGACGCGAAGTATGTGTATTCGTTTGGCGGGGGGACCGCCGACGGAAAGTCAGAAATGAAGAACCTTCTCGGCGGCAAGGGCGCCAACCTGGCCGAGATGGCCAGTCTCGGGATTCCGGTCCCGGCCGGCTTCACCCTCACAACCGAGGTCTGCACCTATTACTACGACCACGATCAGACTTACCCGTCGACCATCGAATCCGAGGTCGATGCAGCGATGGCCAAGGTCGAGGAGATCATGGGCACCAAATTCGGTGACCCGACGGATCCTCTTCTGGTGTCGGTGCGTTCGGGCGCCCGTTCCTCGATGCCCGGAATGATGGAGACGGTCCTCAACTGCGGTCTGTGTTCGGCCACGATCCCGGGCTTGATCGCCAAGACCGGCAATCCGCGTTTTGTCTACGACGCCTACCGCCGACTCATCATGATGTACTCCGACGTGGTGATGGAGAAGGCCGCCGGCGTCGAGCCGGAAGAGGGCCAGGGCATCCGCCAGCAGCTCGACCGCATGCTCGACGAGGTCAAGGAAAAAGGCGGCTACGCATCGGATGCCGACATCTCGGCGGAAGATCTCGAGGATCTTGCCAACCGCTTCAAGGCCAAGGTCAAGGAAGTGCTCGGCAAGGACTTCCCAGACGATCCCAAAGAGCAGCTGTGGGGCGGCATCGGCGCCGTGTTCTCGTCCTGGAACGGTAAACGTGCGATCTCCTACCGTCGCATCGAAGGCATCCCGGACGATTGGGGCACCGCTGTCAACGTTCAGGCCATGGTCTTCGGGAACATGGGTGATGGCTCGGCGACCGGCGTCGCCTTCACCCGCAACCCGGCCACCGGTGACAACAAGTTCTACGGTGAGTGGTTGGTCAACGCCCAGGGCGAGGATGTGGTCGCGGGCACCCGCACCCCCAACCCGCTCAACGAGGACACCAAGAACGAGCAGAACGAGCACCTGCCGTCGCTGCAGGTCGCGATGCCTGAGGTCTACGAGCAGCTCTTTGCGATCCGCAACCAGCTTGAAGACCACTACCACGACATGCAGGACATCGAGTTCACCATCCAGGATGGGCGCCTGTGGATGCTCCAGACCCGGGTCGGCAAACGCACCGGCACCGCAGCCCTCAACATGGCCATGGACATGCTGGCCGAGGGTCGGATCGACAAGCCGACTGCGGTCTTGCGGGTCAGACCCGAGCAGCTCGACGAACTCCTCCACCCGATCGTGGACCCTGCCGCCGAAGCGAAAGCCGAGCTCATCGCCAAGGGCTTGCCCGCTGGCCCCGGCGGCGCCTTCGGACAGATTGTGTTCTCGGCCGACGCAGCCGTGGAGTGGGTCAAGGCCGGTAAAACCGTGCTCCTGGTCCGCCAGGAAACCAACCCCGAGGACGTCGAGGGGATGCGCGCGGCTGTCGGCATTCTGACCGGTCGCGGTGGCATGACCTCGCACGCGGCGCTGGTTGCCCGTGGTTGGGGCAAGTGCTGCATCGTCGGCGCCGGTACGCTCGACATCGATGTTGTCGGCAAGACCATCAAGGCTAACGGCAAAACCTATACAGAGGGCGACGTGCTCACTCTCAACGGAACCCGCGGTCTGGTCTACGCCGGGGAACTCGGCATGATCGACGCGACCGAGAACCCGCGATTCGTCGACTTCATGAAGCTCGCCGACGAAATTCGGGCGATGAATGTGCGGACCAACGCCGAGACCCCCGAGGACGCCGGCATCGCGATCGATTTCGGCGCCGAAGGCATCGGCCTCTTCCGCACCGAACACATGTTCTACGGCACCGGCTCCGAGGAGCCGCTCTTCATCCTCCGCAAGATGATCATGGCCGGCTCCGAGGCCGAGCGCAGAGTGACTCTTGACGAGCTCTACCCCTTCGTCAAGCGTGACATGAAGGCGACCCTCGAAATCATGGGTGAGCGGCCCGTGACCTTCCGCCTGCTCGATCCACCGCTGCACGAGTTCGTGCCGCAGAACGAGACCGAACGGCGCGAGCTCGCCGAAGCCATCGGGGTGACCCTGGATGTGCTCGACCGGCGCGCTGACGAGCTCCATGAGCTCAACCCCATGATGGGTCACCGCGGCGTCCGTCTCGGCGTCACCTTCCCCGAAATCTCCGAGATGCAGTTCCGGGCGATTCTCGAATCGGCCGCGGAGCTGCGCCAGGAAGGCAAAGCGTGCTTCCCCGAGATCATGGTCCCCGTGACCTGTGCCAAGGAAGAGCTCGACGATCAGCGCGAGCTGGCCGAGAAGGTCCATGCCGAGGTCTGTGCAAAGTATGGCGTCGACGAGGTCGAGCACCTCTACGGCACAATGATCGAGATCCCGCGTGCGGCGCTGACTGCTGACGAGATCGCGAAATCGACCCAGTTCTTCAGCTTCGGCACCAACGACCTGACTCAGATGACCTTCGGTTTCTCGCGCGACGACATCGGCGGCTTCCTGCCCGACTATCTGGACAAGAAGATCCTGCCGGTAGACCCCTTCCAGGTCCTGGACCGCGACTCGGTGGGTGTGCTGGTCAAGACCGGCATCGACAAAGGCCGCTCGACCCGCCCCGACCTCAAGGTTGGAATCTGCGGTGAGCACGGTGGTGAGCCCAACAGCGTGGAATTCTGCCACCTGGTCGGCATGAACTACGTCAGCTGTTCGCCCTACCGGGTGCCGATCGCCCGCCTCGCAGCCGCGCACGCCCAGATCAACCACCCTCGTAAGTAGACAACGTCTTTTATCAATCAACCACCCGCGCTCCCCGGAGCGCGGGTTTTTCATGCCCGTCTCCGTCTCCATGTCCGGATGACCACACACCGGCCCTCAGAAACTCTCGTTGGCCGCCACCCACGCTTCCTCCCACCGAGGTTTTCTTTGGTGATAAGGGTTGGATTTTCTTCAGATCTGGTGATAATGATCACAGTTCCGTCTTTCGCGGGAACCGATACTGTATCCATCTGTCGCAGAGCAGCTCGCTCGGGAGGTTCAGCAATGTCAACTTCAGGTCGTTTTCGTTCCACAAGCTGGATTCGACGTCTGACTGTCATGGTAATCGGCGTTCTGCTGATAGCACCTTTCGCCTCGGCCG
>JACXWA010000029.1 GCA_014764485.1 Candidatus Sulfomarinibacter kjeldsenii | reverse complement strand
CGGCACTGGGGGCACAGGCCGGGCCTCTAGGTCGATAACCCCACTGGGCACGGCACCTCGCCGGTCTCGCGACGAAAGCTGGTGAGATATGCGGGTTAACGGGTCGTCGGGCAAACAACAGCACGTGAGGGTGCCACCGATGAGGAGGGGCACCCCCGTCGCCGAGGTCACTCGCCTGCGTCCCCGGCGTCCTGCCCAGGCGGCTTTTCGAATTGAACCGGGGGCGGGATCTCGTCTCCGACGCCCTCCTCTGCCAGCTTCGCGGCCGCTTTCTTCGCCGCCGCGACCGCGTTCGAGCTGGCCTCGGCGTACCTATTACCGCCGCGCTGAGGCTTGGTCCACTCCTCCCGGCGCAGATACAGCGTTTGGGTCGGAAACGCGAATTCCACGCCGAGGTCCGTGGCGAGGCGGATGATGTCGACACCAAGGCGGTGGCGTTCGCGAAGCTCGGTGGCCCAGTCCGGAGTGGCGAAGAACACGTAGACGAGGATCTGCAGCGAGTCCGATCCGAACTCGTTCAGGTAGACGTGAAAATAGTCCTTGCGGGTGTAGGGATGGCGGCGGACGAGCTCACGGATTCCCTCGCAGAAGGCGTCGATCTTTTCGGGCGGCGTGTCATAGGCGATGCCGAGCACCGTCTTCCAGCGCCGGAACCGCCGGTCCCCGAGATTGTCGACCGAGGCCTTGACGAGGTTGGAGTTGGGCAGCGTGATCAGGGAGTTGTAAAAGGTGCGGATTCTCGTCGAGCGGAAGCCGACCTCCTCGACCGTGCCCTCGACGTCGCCCGTGATTACCCAGTCGCCGACCTTGAACGGACGATCGAGGAAGACCATAAGGGAACCGAAGAAATTTCCCACTGTGTCTTGAGCGGCCAGGGCCAGCGCGAGGCCGCCGATGCCCAGGCTGGCGAGCAGCGCCGTCAGGTCGGTTCCCAGGAACTGCGCCGCCGTGACCAGACCGGCCGCACCCGCCAACACTTTCAACGACTTTCGGACGAGGGGAATGAGCATGTCGTCGTACTGGCTTTCGGTATAGGCCGCCTTCCGTGCGAGGATCTCCGCCAGCACGTCGATGAAGCGGAAGACGCTGACGACCGCCACCCCCACTCCGACCACCTTGAGCGCCCGGTAGTAGAGGGTAAAGATGCCGACCGGCAGGCCGAGCCAGACAATGCCCAGCCCCCACACCACCAACATCACGATCATGCCCAGCGGGCGCACGACCCGGAGCGCGGCACTGCGGTCGATCGAGCGCGAGCGGCGCTCGAGGAGCCGGCTGAGGCCGCTCGTCACCAACGCCGTGAAGATCCTGCCGGTCACGAAACCGAGGAAGATGATCAGCAGGATCCCCAGCCACTGCCAGCCCTCGAGGAAAAGTACACGCCCCCGCAAGGCCTCCGGAGCGTGCGACCGCAGCCAGGTGCCCGGCGTCACCGCCTCGGGCGCGGTCCGGCCCACACCGGCGACCACCGCCCGGTCCTTGACCGCCTCGTGAAGGGTGTCCAGCGAGGCGACCGTTGCGGCGCTGAACAACCACTGGCCGGAAATACTCCGCGCCAGCGCGACCTCCCCCTCTGCGCCGCGCAGCACGATGTACGTAGAACCGTCGGTGGCGTCGGGAACCTCCTCGAGGTCGACATACACGGTGCGGTCGAGCACGTTCTTGAGCTCGGCTGCGAGTTCGCGTCCCTTGATGCCGCGGATCTCGGACGGCAGGTCTCCCAGATCGAGGCAGTCGGCTGCCCGGCCGAGATCTGCGGGCACCTCATAAAAGGCCTCGAGAAAGGTCGTCAGTGTGGCCCGCGGTGAAGCGTACTCCGCCACCACCGCCGGCGTCGCCTCCGCGGCCGGGGTCGCGGGGGCGGCGGCCATTGCCGTGACCGCGAAGCCCATCATCCACAAAGCAGCCAACCATGGTCTGTGTCTCATCGATCCTCCTTCGATCACCCGTCGTCAAGCGTCCGGGCGTTGTCCAGACCTCTCGGATCGCGCGACCTCGCCCGGCGACGTCGAGAATATACCCCACGCCGGACACGCCGGTGCTTCTCGTGGCCAAAAGGTGCCAGCCACTCACTTCTGATGTTGTGACGAGAGGGAATTCTTTTCTGGTGGGGGAGGGTTGGGGCCTTCAAGATCATTTGCGAGTGCCCGGCACCTTTTTAACAAGGCGCCGATTGGCGCCGATTGCAGGCGGGCGAGCCTGTAACATCGAGTGATGACATACTCGATCCTCGTTCCGATACCGCGTGCGGACTTCGATCCCACCGAGGTCGCCGTGCCGTGGCGCGTACTCACCGAGGCAGGGGTCGCAGTGCGGTTCGCTACCCTCGACGGCACGGCAGGCACAGCGGACCCGCGGATGGTGACCGGGAATGGCCTCGGCCCACTCAAGCTCGTTCTTCGTGCTGATGCACGAGGCCGCGATGCCTACGCACGCCTGCTGGACGACCCACACTTCAATGAACCGCTCACGTACGAGCAAATGAAGGCCTCCGACTTCGATGGCCTTCATCTCCCCGGCGGCCATGCTTCTGGAATGAAGGAGTACCTCGAGTCGGTCGAAGTCCATCGGGTGATCGCTAAGTTCTTCGTCCACGAAAAGCCAGTGGGCGCGATTTGTCACGGGGTGGTAGCCGCCTGCCGGAGCCGTACGGGCAACGGCGCTTCGGTGCTTCACGGGCGTCGCACCACAGCGCTACCCGAGGTCATGGAGCTTAGCGCATGGCGTCTGACTCGGCCCTGGCTTGGCGATTACTATCGGACCTACCCGATGACCGTCCAAGCCGAGGTGACCGCATCTCTGGCCTCGCCTGGAGATTTCCTGGCCGGTCCCCGGTCACTGCTTCGCGACGCTCCGCAACACCTCGGCCGCGGGTTCGTTGTGCGCGACGGCAACTACATCTCGGCGCGTTGGCCAGGGGATGCACACCGCTACACGAACGAGCTCCTGGCAGTGCTCAACAGCTGACGCAACTATGCCTGGTCAGACCTTCTCACGGACCCATTTTCGGGATCGGGATGTTCTCTGTAGAGGATCGCCATCCGCCCGACCGTTCCAACGCATTCGCACTCGAGGCGACCCTCGATGACGGGCACGAGTTCTTCCCGATCAGCTCGCTCTGCGGCTATTTTCACCTTGATCAGCTCGTGCGCTCCGAGGGCGGCATCGATGGCGTCAAGCACGTTGTCGCTCAGTCCCTCTTTCCCGACCTGGACCTGCGGCTTGTAGCTGTGTGCAACGCCGCGGAGATATTTTCTTTGTGAGCCCTTGAGTTCACCCATGGTTCCTCCCATCAGGAGCCCGCAGGGTAACATTCACAGGGGCTAGATATCGACCAAAAACGGAACCGCCGCCAGTCCGAGACCGATGAGGATCTGAAGAGTGAGTCCAGATACCAGATAGGGGTAGACACAGAGGCCAACACCGGCCGCAAGGAAGCCGATTCGTTCCTGCCGTTTTCCATAGATGAAATACGACAGTCCGATGACGCCAGCGAGAATCCCGACAAAGAGCGTTGAGGCGGATGGCATACCCCATCTTCTCACGGTGATGGTGTGACGGTGACCTCTCGTTCACTCCATAGGCGAAGAGGCAAGACTGTCGACCAATCGGCCGAGCAGATCCATCTGGACGTCAGACGAAAGACCGCCGTGCACTCCGACCACGTAGGAACCTGTGGAGACCACCGCACCCGAACCCAGACCGGGGTCGGAGAACTGGAATCCTCCATCCCCGATCAAGTCGATTTCGTCGACGATCTCTCCCCACTGCTCGTGGTGGGCGCGCAGTCCGGCCATCGCTTCAGTAACGGCGATCTCACCCTTCAGGTCACTGAAGAAAACGGTCCCTTCGTCGTCGGCAACCCGGTAGGTGGCGAGGACACCACCCGGGAGAAACGCGTGGCTCATCAGGTCCTTTGCGACGAGACGCTCACTCGTGGGTGCCAGGCCTTCGCTGGGCAGAACGTCGATGATCTGGGGGAGCGAGGTGCCGCCGTCTACAGAATCTGCGACCCGTGCCACCAGGGCCTCCATGGCTTCAATCAACTCCGGTTGTTCGTCATCGGCCTGGGCCTGGATCGAGACGCTGCCTTTCCAGGTCGCGGCCACAGTCCCTGATCGGTATCCCTCTGCACCCCAGGGCCGGACCTCGGCTTCCGGGGGGCGGCCACTTCGGTAGAGTCCGAAGGCCCCGAGTTCAGATCCCATGTCGAAAACATCGAGCGTCACGCTCGCGAGGGGATCGTCGCCGAGCTGGTAGCGGACGTGAACCATCCCCTGGAAGCCGAAATCGAGGTAGAGCGGCGCGCCGCCATTGAGGTACTCGAAAAGACCTTCGGAGTCGTATTCGGTGGGTCCGTCCGCGATCTGCCACCCATCCATCGACGAAGCTGTGGGCAGGAGGTCGACGAGACCGGTCCCGTCGACCGATGGCTCCTCGCCTGCACCACATCCGATAGCGAGAATCGCCACAACGAACACGCACTTCAACCGGTTTGTCATGGCGACCTAAGCAAAACTGAGAAGTCGGTGGGCCTCCACCAGCTCGTCTTTGACCTGACGTCCGAAGGGGCACGCGGACTCGCACGGAGCGGAGCATTCGTCGCATGTGGCCGCTTGACACTCTCTGGGCAACTCCCCGTAGAGCTCCATCGAGTCCTTTTCGCGGCCGTCGTACTTGAAGTACATGGCGTACCGCATCACGTCGGCGACTGCCACCTCGTGGGGGCAGCTCGCTTCGCAGGTGCTGCAGAATCGGCAGTACTTGTCGTACATCTGCTCGGCGTAGGTCCGCAACATGGCGACCTCGGGCTCCGTTATCTTGGTGCTTGCCGCCTCAGCATACTCGCGGATCTGAGAGAAGTTGGTGATCTTGACGCAGACGCTGGCAACGTTCGGATTGGTGAGCGCCCACTTGATGGTTGCCTGTTTGTAGGAAAGGCCCCCGGCCTCGAGATCTTTGATCTCTTTTTCGCGGTTGCCCGCGCCGGTCTTGAAGACCAGGGTGCCGATGCCCTTGGCACTCGCCCGGCCCAGGATCTCGTCCTGGTCCGGGTAGGACGCAAAGTCGTATTTCGTGAAGAGGACTTTGTAGCGACCGTCATCGATCGCCGCATTGAGCACATCCTGCATCCCGCCGTGATGGCCGGAGAGCCCGAGGTGGGAGACCTTGCCCGCTGCTTTGGCCTCTTCGAAGGCCTCGAAAAGCGCGTCAACAGCGAGCTCATCCGGCGAGCTCACCCCGGTGATGCGAAAGATCTCCACGCGGTCGGTTTGGAGCCGGCGCAGGCTGGCGTCGATCGAGTCGAGGACACTCTGCTTGCTCGCTCCAGCCTTGACGACCGCGCCGGTGAACAGGACGAGCTCGTCACGCCGGCCACCGATGGTCCCGATGGCCTTGCCGATGGCTTCCTCGGCACGCCCGTTCTGATAGCTGCCGCTGGTACAGATGGTGGTCATGCCGGCATCGAGGGCGGCCGACAGCAGGGCCGGGTTGTCGAAACCGTAGCTGCCGAAGGAGACCGCCGACACCTTGAGACCAGTGCCGCCGAGCGGCCGGAACTGCATCTCGAGGTCGCTGACGTCGGCCATGACGTCGTCGACCCGTCCACACCCACCGATCGCGAGACCGGATGTCGCCGCACCGAGCTTGAGGAATCTACGGCGGTCGATACCACTTCCGTTAGTCGCCATACTCACCTCCATCAGGGTCGGGCCCGTGTTGCAACACATCATTGCACAGATCACGACGCCGCTGATGGCGACTCCCTCTGAAAAACTCTTGTCGCGAGTGGCGGGGGAGAGATCAATGGTTGGAGTCTCCTCACTGACGGCGAAGGGCAGTGACCGGGTTGATCCCTGCCGCCCGCCACGCAGGGACGAGGCATGCGGCCAATGCGGTGCCTCCGAGAAATATGGCCGCAGCGCCGTATGCTACTGGGTCGAGAGGTTGGACCTCGAAGAGCAGCCTCTGCACGAGACGGGAACTCATGAATGCCCCGATCAATCCGAGTACCAGGCCCGCGCTGACCATCGCCAGGCCTTTCTTCATGATCAGACCGATGACCTCAGTCGGCGTTGCTCCCATTGCGAAACGGATTCCGAACTCGTTGGATCGTTGGCTTACATGGTAGGCCAGCACCCCGTAGAGACCGACTGAAGTCAAGATCAGGGCGACGAACGAAAGAAGGCCGAGAGCGAGCATCACGACACGGAATCCTGTCAGGTCCCGTTCGACCAACGTGGTCATCGTCACAGGATCGCCGAGTACGGCGTTCCGGTCCTTTGCTTCGGCGAGACTTCGGATCGGCTCCGCCAGGAGGTTTGGGTCTCCCTCCGATCGCACGACCAACCATTGAAAGGTGGGTCCGAACTGTGTCGAGGGCAAGTACATGGCCTCTTTAAGATTTGATCGGACGCCGTTGATCTGGGCGTTGCCGACGACACCGACCACCTCGAACGCAAAGTCGAACCAACCCAACTTGACCAATTGACCGAGTGGGTTCTGGTCTGGAAATAGATCCCTGGCGACAGCCTCGCTGATGATCACCGCAGGAGCCGTGCCCTCGACGTCGGTTTCGGCGAAATCCCGACCGCGAAGCAGCGGAATCCCGATAGTCGGGAAATATCCAGGCGTCACAGCCCGCATGAGCGCCATGTTCGAGTCTCTCGGTTCGGGTCGAGGTTGAGATGCAAGCCAGATCGGCCAATCGGTCCCCCGCGAGGCGATCGGCAGCTTCGTAACGGCAGCCGCGTTTGTGACCCCGGGAAGAGCCCTGATCTCCTCGATCAACGAGGCGTAGAGATCGACCCTCTCCTGGGTTGTCGAATAGTCGTCCGCCTGGATCGCATAGGTGCAGCCAATTACGTTCTCTGTATCGAAACCCAGGTTGACGGAGGCGAGTTTGACCATGCTGCGGATCAGCAGGCCGCAGCCGATGAGCAACACCACCGATAACGCCACCTGAACGACCACCATCAACGTCCGCAGGCGGGTACCGCCAATGCTCTCGGATGTCCTTGTCGACGAACCGAGCTTCCGCCAGACATCGGCCGATGTCCCCCGCAGAGCTGGGACGATGCCCACGATCAGACCGGTGACTACCGAGATCACCAGTGCAAAAACCAACACCGCGCCATCGATCGAGGGCACGGGCACGCCCGGGTCACCCAAGGGCAGAAGCCGCAGCAGCAGATTGTGGAAGAAGAACGCGACCACAATCCCGATCAGACCGGCCACCAGTGTGAGGATCATCGTTTCGGTCACGAGCTGCCGTACCAGACGGCCCCGAGATGCCCCAAGGGCTGACCGCATTGCCATCTCCGACACCCGTTGTTGGCCGCGAGCCAGCAACAGCCCCGCCACGTTGCTGCACGAGATCAGCAACAGCAAGACGGTGGTGAGAATGAGCAGATTGAGACTCGGGCGGACGTGGCCGACCATGAAATCGTGCAGTTCGAAGAGCCTGAGCCCCTTCGCCTTGTTGGTGTCCGGGTACTCCTCCTCGAGCACCTTCGCCACGGCATCGACGTCGACCTGCGCCTGTTCGAGTGACACGCCGTCTTTCAAGCGACCCACCGCCCACAAGCTGTGGGAGTCTCGATCCGCATCTATCGGGCAGCTGCGATCGATCAGAATCCAGAGATCGGCTTCGTAGAGGAAACTGAATCCCGCCGGCATCACGCCCACGACCTCATAGCTCATCCCGTCGAGGCGAAGCGGCTTACCGATGGCGTCGTCGGATCCTCCGAATCTGCGTTGCCACAGATCGTGGCTGATCAGCGCGACGTTGGCGCCGTCCAGGGCCTCCTCGCCCTCCATAAAATATCGGCCTCGAATCGGCGCCACGCCGAGAGTGGGGAACAGATCCCAGGTCGTATACACAGCACCGACCGCCTCGGCCCTCTCACCGCCGGTCATTGTGACCCTGTTGGTGCTGGATAGTACACAGAAACCGTCGAACGAACGGCTGAGGCGACGGAAGTCGAAAAAGTCAAGCCTGGATACTGGCCCAGCGTACCTACCCTCATACGTCTTGCCCGATGCCACCAACCGATCCGGCTCCTGATAAGGCAGTTGGCTGAGAAGCATTGCCTTAATGGTGCTGAAGAGCGCCGTATTGGCGCCGATCCCAATCGCCAGTGTGAATACGACGACGGCGGCAAAACCGGGGGACTTCCTCAGCGTTCGCAATGTAAACCGGATGTCGTGCATGAGCATGTCGAGGGCTGCACCGTGGCGCGCCTCGCGAACGCCAGCTTTGACCTGTTCGGCGCCTCCAATCTCGATGAGTGCCTGTCTCCGAGCCTCGGCGTGGTCCAGCCCAGCGTGTGTCTTTTCTTCAATCAGCAGATCGAGGTAGCTCTGCAACTCCTCGTCGAGCTCGCGGTCGAGTTCCTCACCTTTGAAAGGAGTTCGCAAGACGCTTCTTAGAGTCGACAAAAACGGCATCTGTCCCTCCCTCAGCTCGCCTCGAGAACCTTGCCGATGGTCAGAACCAGGCGCGACCACCCCTGTTTTTCCTCGCCCAAACGTGCGCTGCCGGCACTTGTGATCTCGTAGTATTTCGCGCGCCGGTTGTTCTCGGATTCCCCCCACTTACCTCTGATCCAGCCCTCCTGCTCCATCCGGTGGAGGGATGGGAAGAGTGATCCAGGCTTCACTTGAAATACGCCGTCGGTGATCTGCTCGATTCGACGGGAGATCCCGAGCCCATGCATTGGCGCCAGGGACAACGTCTTGAGGATCAGCATATCGAGAGTGCCCCTGAGTATTTCCGTCTTGTTCTCTAACACCGAAATCTCCTCTTTCGAGCTCTCCTATCGGCATTCTATACGAGCCCACATTGCGAAGGTTTCAGGTGGCGTCAATATCGGAACTGGTGGTTAGGTTTCTCTGGTTGAGAGATGTGAAATCTGGCCTTTTTAACAGTCCGATCAATCCTGAGACTCGGGGATTCTGAGGATCGCTTCGCACCCTCGAGCGCGCTCGCGATTCCGTACGGTGACCGATCCTCCGTGGGCCTCGGCGATCTGCCGGCTCAGAAAGAGGCCGATTCCGGATCCGCTCGGTTTGGTAGTGAAGAACGGCACGAAGAGATTGACCGAATCCGGCAGCCCGGGTCCCTCGTCGCTGATGACCACCTTGACGAACCCGGCTTCCGATTCCCAGCGGACCCGGACTTCCCCGTTCGTCTCCAGGGACGCTTCGACCGCATTTCTGAGGAGGTTGATCATGACCTGTTCAAGCTGGTCCTGATCGCCGTCGACCATGGTTGGCGGCCCTTCATCGACAATCACACTCAGTTGTTTCTCGAGCTTCGCAACGTTGTGAATGCTGGTGACGATATTGACCGGAGAGATGGTCGGGTCCGGCAGCTTGGCCAGGCGCGAGCAGTCGCCCATGAATCGATTGAGAGCTTGGACCCGCGAGGCGATGACCTGGAGGCCGCTTCCGAGATCGCTGCGCCAGTCCTCGGGAAGGGGGTCCTGGTCAACGACTCGCTCCAGGCTCCCGGCGAGCGACGTGATTGGTGCGAGGGAGTTGTTGAGCTCGTGGCCGATGACCCGAATCAACCGTTTCCAGGCCGCCAGCTCCTCGGCCTGTAGCGCCCGGCTCACATCCGAGAGCACGAGCAGATGGTTGGGGCGCCCGTGTTGCCGAAAGCTGCCGCGCCGCATCTCCCAGCGACCCTTGGATCCGTCGATTTCGAGCTCCACCGTTCTCGCCGGCAGCCCAACAAGACAACCCGCGAGGCCGAGAGCCGATGCCGACTTGCCGACAAGATCGGAAGCGTCGCGAAAGAGCTCTTCACCGGCCGCATTCACCTGACGCAATCGATTGGAGGCGTCAAATGCGAAGACTGCGACGTCTATTTCAGCCATCACCTCACGGACGAGCGAGGTCGCCTCGAGGTCTTCGACTCGTTGTTGTCGCAGGGTCTGGGCGAGGAGATTGACCTCGGTGATCACCTCTCCGAAGGGATCGGCCCGCGAAACCTGGCGGGCCCGGAAGGAGTAATCGCCCTCGCGCAGAGCGGCCAGGAGGTTTGACAGCGTTCGAAGGTGGTATCTCGTTTGGGTGCGAACGATCAGCACCAACAACAACCAGGTGGCCACCAGGGATCCGACGAGGAAATACCGGGATGTTGGTTCGAGGCCGGACCGCCAGATCAGGTAGCCGGCCGCGATCGTCGGGATCAAACCGGTGAGCAGGACGAGGCCGGTGAGACGCCCGTGCCTTTTCGTCACCCTCTGTCCTCAGAATTCCGAGGGCGTGAATTCGACCGACGCCGCTGCAGGTCCATCACAGGCCGTGCTTCTCGAGCCGACGGTAGAGGGCGCTGCGACTCAGGCCGAGGGCTTCCGCGGCGTGACTCACGTTGCCGTCATACCGTCGCATCGCCTTTTCGATGAAGACCTTCTCGAGATCGTCGAGGCTCATTTCGTCGAGCGCGACTGTCGCGGTTGCTGCGCCACCCGCCAGACCGAGGTGGTCCGCTTTGATTACATCGTCGCCGGCCATCAAGACGGCTCGTTCGACGACGTGCGCGAGCTCACGCACGTTTCCCGGCCACGGATGTCGCAAAAGAGTCGTGGTGGCGGCTCCATCGAAGGTCATTTCTGATTGACGATATTTCTGGGCGAAACGACCCAGGAAATGATTGGCGAGGAGCGGTATGTCCTCGGGCCGATCGCGGAGGGGAGGGAGCCGGATCTCGACAGTGTTGAGGCGGAAGAGCAGGTCCTCCCGAAAGCGGCCCTCGGCCACATCGAGCTTGAGATCGGCGTTGGTCGCCGACAGGATCCGGGCATCGACTGTCGATGTCTTCGACGATCCGACCCGTTCGAGCTCACCGGTTTCGAGGGTGCGGAGGAGCTTGGCCTGCTGATCGAAAGGGAGGTTGGCGATCTCGTCGAGGAACAAGGTGCCGCCGTCAGCCATCTCGAAGCGGCCGACGCGGTCACCCTTGGCGTCGGTGAACGCGCCTTTGACGTGGCCGAAGAATTCACTGGCGAAAACGCCGTCGGGGAGCCCGCCGACATTGACCGTGACGAGCGGCCGGTCGCCACGTGCCGAAACCGCGTGCAGCCTTCGGGCAACGACTTCCTTGCCGCTGCCGTGCTCGCCGGTGATCAATATGTTGGCGTCGGACGGCCCGACACGGCTGATCAATTCCAGGACCGGTTCCATCGACGGCGCCGTCGCGATGAGGACCGGGGCCTCGGCGGCCAGCAGAGCGGTGTTTTCGGCCTCGAGGCGGCGGCCCCGACGAAGCGCGCGACAGAGGTCGACCTGGTTGCGGAGGATCGTCAGCAGCCGGTCGTTGTCCCACGGCTTTTCGATGAAATCTCGCGCGCCGAGCCGAATGGCCTGGACCGCGATCTCGACGCTGCCCCAGGCCGTCATCACGACAACCGGCAGCGTGCTGTCCACGCCCTGGAGCTTCTCCAGCAGCTCGAGACCCTCGGCACCGGAGGTCGCTTCGCGGGAGTAGTTGAGATCGACGAGGGCGGCGTCGAATTCCCGGACCGCGACGGCAGCGGCGGCTTCGTCCGGAGAATGGGCGGTCTCGACCGCGTATCCCTCGGGCTTGAGCAGAAGCCGCAGCGATTCCAACACGTCGCCCTGATCATCGGCGATCAGGATGCGCGGTGTTTCTTTCGCTGATGTCACGGCGACCTCAGGATACCCCAGTCGAATCACTCATGGCGGAGTGCGACGACGGGATCGATCCTCGCTGCCCGTAGAGCGGGCACCAGAACTGCCAGGAAGCCGACCGCGAACATCCCCGCGGAGAAGATGGCGTAGGCCATCGGATCGAGGGCGGACACCTCGAAGAGCATGCCCCGGATCAACCGGCCCAACCACCAGGCGATCAGACCTCCGGCGATGACTCCGATCAGAATCTGTACCGCGCTTCTGCGAAGGACGCCGGCAAGGATCATCGATTTTTCGGCGCCGAGGGCCATTCTCACACCGATCTCGCGGGTCCGCCGACTGACCGCAAATGACGTCACGCCGTACAACCCACCCAACGCCAGGATGAGCGCGACGGCGCCGAACCCGGAGAGCAGATTGGCCAGATCGTCGACCGACCTGGTGTTGCGTTCGAGAATCTCGGTCATCGTCGCGACCTCGGAGATTGCGAGATCCGGATCGATCCTCCAGATTGCCGCTTGCACGTCCGCCGTCAGGGGCCCGGGAGCGCCCTCGGTCCTGACGACAAAGGTCATGGCGGTGACGGCGAATTGGGCCTGTGCGTAGAGAGTTTCGAAGCGTGCCCCCGTGTCGAGCGAAGTCTGGCGGTGGTCACCGATCACCCCAACGACTTCCATCCATGGATACTCGGAGTCCAGCGGCCCGAACTTGACTCGCTTTCCGACGGCGCTCTCGTCCGGCCAGAAATGGCGAGCCATGAAATTGTTGATGATGATGACGGGGGGCGAGTCCTCGGTGTCGGTTTCTGCGAACTCGCGCCCTTCGATCAACGGGATGCCAATCGTTTCGAGGTAACCGGGTGTGACGGCCTCGGCACCGACGAAGACCTTGTCCGCCGGATCTGAGATCGGGTGTTCCTCGATGCTCATGCTCCCATTGCTGTTGCTGCCGATCAGAGGAATCGTCCCTGTCGCAGAGGCCGAACGCACACCTGGAAGCGACGAGATCTCGCGGGAAGCGCGACTGAAGAAGTCTTGCTTCTCGCCTTCCGACGGATACCGCTCGTCGGTCAGAGAAACCCGCATCGTCAGCAGATTGCCGGTGTCGAAGCCGGGGTCGACGGCCTTCAGCGTCATCAGGCTTCGGATTGTCAGACCGGCACCTATCAGGAGTGACAGGGCCAGAGCCACCTGAATGGCCACCAGAGCGTCGCGACGGATCGCTTGACGTGGCCCGCCGAGAACGGACCGGGAGCTTTCCTGGATCATGTTGGTGAAACGAGAGTTCGAAGCTCGCAGCGCCACTGGGAGCCCGATCCCGATCGATGTCAACCCGAGCACCAGCAGCGTGAAGCCCAGCGCGCGTCCGTCGACCGCAGTTTGAGCGACCCGTCCAACGGTCGCCTCCAGCCCGGCGGTCAATATGTCAACGCTCCAAAATGCGACCAATACGCCGAGAGCGCCACCGAACAGGGTGAGGAGCGCCGATTCCGTCAACAACTGACGGGCCAGTCGGCGGGGGCCCGCGCCCAGCGCGGTACGAACGGCAAACTCTCGTTCGCGGCTCCCGGCTGTGGCGAGCAGGAGGTTGGCAATGTTGACACAGGCGATCAACAGAACGAAACCGACCGCCGCACAGAGAGCGAAGAGCATCGAACGGGCTTGTTGACGCACCAATACCTCGGTCAGGGGCATGACTGTGACCCCGTGACCACGGTTTTCCTCGGGATATGCTTCGGCAAGACGCTCGCCGATTGCCGCCAGATCATGGTCGGCCTCGGCCGCCGTCACGCCAGCCCGAAGCCTGGCGATGGCGGCGAAATAGCGATTCGACCGGATTTCCGTTATCTGACCGTAAATGAAGGGCGTCCAGATATCGAATCGTCCCATCGCTTCGCTGATCTCGGGGGGCAGCACACCGAGCACTTCGTGGGGCACATCGTCAATCTGTACGAGGGTGCCCACGATCTCGGGATCGCCGCCGAAGCGGCCCTGCCAGGTGGCATCCGAGAGCAGCACCACTCGTGCCGCATCGGGTCGATCGCTCGAGGAATCGTAGCTCCGTCCAATCGCTGGTTGAACGCGAAGCACGTGCAGAACGTCAGCGGAAGCACGGATCGCCCGCAGCTTGTCGGGGTGATCCTGCCCCGTAACGGTGACCGCCTGGCGACCGTATATGCCCGCGACCTCGAGTGACGAGTTCTGTTCTTGCCAGTCCCGGAAGTTGGGCACCGAGATCGTCATCGTGCTATAGCCGTCTGCCGGCTTGGTCGCGAACAGCCGAACCAGGTTGTGCGACTCGTCGAACGGGAGAGGGGTCAGGAGCGTCGAATCGACGACGCTGAAAACGGCGGTGCTTGCGCCGATGCCGAGGGCGAGGGTGAGCAGCGAGATTACCGTTACTGTGGGGTGCCGAATCAGCATCCGGAAGCCGAAGCGAAAATCTCGCAATAGATCCACCATGGTGTGCTCTCCTCTTCGAGTGATTCAGGCGATTGCGTCCTGGACAGCCGGATCGGTCTCATCGACCACCTGACCATCGAAGAGATGGAGTGTGCGCTGGGCATACTTCAGGTAGCGCGGGTCGTGGGTCACCATGCAGATGGTCGCGCCGTCGGCGTGGAGGTTTTTGAGGAGATCCATGACTTGCCCGCCGCTTCGCGAATCGAGGTTACCGGTGGGCTCGTCGGCGAGGAGGATAAGCGGTTTGCCGACCAGGGCACGGGCGACCGCCACACGCTGCTGCTGGCCACCGGAGAGCTGCGACGGGTAGTGGTTGAGCCGGTGCTCCATGCCCACGTGCTCCAGGGCCTCGCGGACCATATCCTTCCGCGCAGAGGACGGAGTATTGCGGTAGACCAGCGGCAGTTCGACGTTTTCGAAGACCGTGAGATCGCCGATCAAGTTGAAGCTTTGGAAAATAAAGCCGATCGCACGGTTCCGCAGTTGGGCTCGTTCCCGGATGGTCAACGCCTCGGCGGGGTGGCCGTTGAGGTGGTACTGCCCACCGGTGGGCGTGTCGAGCAGGCCCATGATCGACAACAAGGTCGATTTGCCGCCGCCCGAAGGCCCGGCGATCGTGATGAACTCGTTGTTCTGGATCTCGAGGTGGACGTCGGACAGAGCGTGGGTTTCCACCTCGTCGGTGAGAAAGACCTTTTTGACTCCGACCATCTGGATGAGGGGTTTCTGGCTGTCGGTCATGGATTCGCTCCTTCTTTTTTGACTTTTCTATCGCAACCGGATGCGTTCATGGTCGTCCCATCGCGAGGTATCCGAGAGGATCACCTGATCGCCTTCTCGGAGCCCTTCGGTGATCTCGATCGTGTCAACCGACGCGTGACCGAGACCGACCCTGACCCGACGCGCGTGCTTGCCGTCGTCCTCCAGCAGGTACAGCCCGACGGTCGCGTTCTCCTGGCTCTGCACCGGGCGGCCGACGTAGAGCACGTCACTCAGTCGCTCGATCTGGACGGCGCCGTCCACGGCCATGTCAATCCGAGCGCCGTCCGGCAGAGCCCCTTCGAGCCGAACTTCGACCATCACAGACCCCTCCTGCACCGACGGGTCGACGCGGGCGACCGTTCCGTCGACGAGACCGTTACGGGTGTCGACGCTGACCGCCTGCCCGGGGCGCACGTCGCGTGCGCGGGTCGCAGGCACCCGCAACTCGGCCTGAAGACGTGTCGGATCGGCCACCTTCGCGAGCATGGTGCCGAGAGCCACTTGCTGGCCGATTTCCACCGGGACCTCCTGAACGACGCCGGCGATCCCGGCACGCACGACAAGCGAGTCTAGTTGGTCAGCGCGCAACTTGAACAGGGCCCGCTGTTGCTGCACTTCGGCCCGCTTTGCCGCCAGGAGGGCGCGGTTGGCCTCTGGTGTCATTGTCAGCCGCTGGCCCTCAATTTCCTGGCGCGTAGCCAGTGCTTCTGCCACCGCTTCGGAGGAACGAAGCTGAATTTCCGAGATCAGACCCATGGTGGAGAGCTCACGGTTGGCTTCAACCTGCAGGGCGGCCTGGATGTAGTCGGCGTCCACTTCCGCGGCGCGTGCCTTCTGGTCAAGCTCCGACGAGATGAGGGTCACTCGCAGGCTCTCGAGCTCGGCCTCTTCTCGCAGCAGTGCGTTTTCGGCGTCGATCGCCGACCGTTCGACCTCGGGGTTGGAAAGCTCGAGGATGGCACCATCGGCATCAACCCGTTGACCCGGCTCAACGTGAATGGTCTCGACGCGGCCGGTGTTCCGGGCCTGGACCCAGCGCAGGTTCTCCGGCACCAATCGGCCGTGACCGCGGACCTTCCTCTCGAAGGTCCCGCGCTCGACCGTGCCGATCCAGACTGTGTCACGGTCCACTGACGTAGCGGCGGGCTCGAGGCGAGCTACGGCCATGGTCACAGCCGCAATCGTGACAGCGCCAGCGCCCGCAATGAGCCACCGGTTGCGGCGTTTCTTTTCGACGATTCCGGTTCGTAAGATATCCATCATCAGTTTCCCACCGCGAAGTAACGCACGAACCGTGC
>JACXWA010000016.1 GCA_014764485.1 Candidatus Sulfomarinibacter kjeldsenii | reverse complement strand
GTCCGACCGCTCCTTGGCCCACGCCAGGGCCTTCTCGCTCTCCACCTCTTCGAGCCAGAGGTATGGGTCTTCGTCAGCAGCAACGCAAATGGTCGCCGCAAAGAGGGTGATCAGAATCGCGATGCCAAAACTGTGACGCATGTTGGTGTTCCTCCAGGAAGGTCTTACGACGTGGGACGTCGCATGTTGCGAATGGTAGCAGAGGCAGCCCGCCCGTCCGTCCTCGGCTTGATGGGGTGCGTGGACGGATCTTGTATCTTGTATCTTGCATCTTGAAACTCGCATTTCGTAGGTGATGTGTGCAGGTTGGCTCAAAGAACACCGTGGCAGGATATGCCCCATGAATTATTCAAGCTCGTCGCGTCGGGTGGTCGTCATCGATGGCTGCCGTACACCCTTCTGCCGCTCAGGGACGGCATTCACCGATCTCCGCTCGTACGACCTCGGCCGGATGGCCGTTTCGGGTCTCATGCACCGGACGAAGATCGATCCAGAAATCGTCGATCTTCTGGTCATGGGAACGGTGATCGCCGACCCGGCCACCTCGAATCTCGGTCGCGAGGTCGTGCTGGGGACCCAGCTCCCCGACAGCTGCCCCGCCTACACCTGCTCGGTCGCCTGCGTTTCGTCCCTGCAGTCCTTCCTCGACTGCGCACGGGCGATCCAGACCGGTGATGCGGAGGTGGCGATCGCGGCCGGCGCTGAGACCCTGTCCGATGCGCCGATCCGCTATCGCCGCAGCGTCCGCAAGCGGCTCATCGCGGCCCAGAAGGCCCGCGGACCGGGCGACTATTTGAAGTTGCTCAGAGGGCTCGGGCCGACGGATCTGCTCCCCGAGCCGGTTGCCCTGGCAGAGTTCTCGACCGGCGAGATCATGGGTGAGAACTGCGAACGCCTTGCCAAGCGCCTCGGGATCAACCGTGAAGCGCAGGACGAGTACGCGATGACGTCCCATCACCGCGCTGCTGCGGCAGCTGCCGATGGTCGCCTCAAACGGCAGATCGTTCCAGCTTTTCCGCCGCCGCGTTTCAAAGGAGTAAACGCCGACAACGGGGTTCGCGGCGATTCGACGATGGAGAAGCTGGCCAAGCTGAGACCGGTATTCGATCGGAAACTCGGCACCATTACCGCCGGCAACGCCTCCTACCTGACCGACGGCGGCTCGGCGGTTTTGCTGGCCTCCGAGGAAGCCGCCAAGCGCCTCGGGCTGAAGCCGATCGCCGTCCTCAAAGGGTCGGCGGTAGCCGCCCTCGACCCCCTCGAGGAACTCCTTCTGGGACCGGCGATGACGGTGCCGATGGCCCTTGACGCGGCTGACCTCGGGCTCGAAGAGGTCGAGGTCGTCGAGCTGCACGAGGCATTTGCGGCTCAGGTGCTGGCGGTGCTCAAGGTACTCGACGACGAGGAATTCTGCCGCGACCGACTGGGTCGGGACAAGGCAGTCGGCGCGATCGACCGGGATCGGCTCAATACCTGGGGAGGTTCGACCTCGCTCGGCCACCCCTTTGGCGCCACCGGCGCCCGACTCATCACCAACTGTTGCCACCGGCTCGAGGCCGAGAAGGCCCGCTACGGGTTGGTGGCGGCCTGCGCCGCAGGCGCCATCGGTATCGGGCTGGTCTTCGAACGGCTCGACGGGAGGGGAGAGTGATGGGCATGATTGAGGTCGAACGAAGACCCGATGGCGTTGCGGTGGTGGTCCTCGACCATCCGACCAAGCCTGTAAATACGCTGTCACCTGCGGTCGTGGAAGAGTTCAACCAGAAGGTGGCGCCCCTTCTCGACCAGGACGATATCTGCGCGATGGTGGTGGTGTCCGCCAAAGCCGATACCTTCATCGCCGGTGCCGACCTCGAGCTCATCGAAGGTCTCGGTGAAGCAGAGATCAGTAATATGTCGCGGGAGGGAAACGCGCTGCTCGAGCGGATATTCACCTCCAAAAAGCCAGTGGTGGCTGCGGTCCACGGCGCCGCCCTCGGGGGCGGGCTCGAGGTCGCGCTGGCCTGTCACTACATCCTCGCGACCGACGACCCGAAGACGGTGCTCGCCCAGTCCGAGGTGATGCTCGGGCTGCTGCCCGCCGGGGGGGGCACGCAACGGTTGGTCGAGAGAGTCGGTTTGGTTGCGGCGCTGCCGATGCTGTTGACCGGCAAACGCGTGCGTGCGCGGCGGGCGAAGAAGATGGGTCTCGTCGATGCCATCACGACCCCGGGAGGAATTGCCGAAACGGGCGCCCGGGCGGCATTGGCGCTGGCCGAGGGCTCGCTCAAGCGCAACCCCCGGAAAAAGAACTTGATGGATCGATTTGCAGCGACGCCACCCGGCCGAGCGATTGTCCTGCGGAAGGCGCACCAGCAGGTGGCACGGCAGACCCGGGGACTCTACCCAGCGCCTCCAGCGATCCTCGATTGTGTGGAAACGGGCCTCAAAAAGGGCCGCGTCGCGGGGTTGGCGTGTGAGAGTAACTACTTTGGCAAGCTCGCCGTCAGCCCCGAGAGCCGCAACCTGGTACGCCTCTTCCACGCCATGAACGAGGCCAAGAAGGGCGAAGGCGAAGCCCGAGAGGTCGATCGGCTGGCCGTGCTCGGCGGCGGATTCATGGGCGCGGGAGTAGCGTCGGTGTCGCTCGGTCTGTGCTCTGTTGTCGTCCGAGATCTCTCCGACGGGGTCCTGGGCAAGGCGGCGCGGTCGATCGACGACGGTCTCAAACGCCAGGTCCGATCCGGCGCCATTCGCCGTGTCGAGGCGGACCGTCGGCGGTCGCGACTCTTGCTGACCACTGAGGTCGACGACCTCGAAGGAGCTGATCTCGTGGTCGAGGCGGTCTTCGAAGATCTCGAGCTCAAACGACGGGTTTTGGCCGAGGTCGAGGAGAGGGTGGCCGATGACGCGGTCTTCGCCTCCAACACCTCCGCCCTGCCGATCGGTGAAATCGCGGCTCAGGCGAGTCACCCCGAGCGGGTGATCGGGATGCACTATTTCTCGCCGGTACCGAAGATGCCGCTGCTCGAGATTGTCGTCGCCGAACAGACTGCCGCGTGGGCCACTGCCACCGCCCACGCCTTCGGCACCGCCCAGGGCAAGACCTGCATCGTGGTCAAAGACGGCCCCGGCTTCTACACCACCCGCATCCTTGCGCCCTACCTCAACGAGGCGGTGCTCTTGGTGGAGGAGGGTGCCCGGATCGAGGACGTGGATCGGGCGATGAGGGATTTCGGCTACCCGGTTGGGCCGCTCGCCCTCGTGGACGAGGTCGGGATCGACGTCGGCGCTCACGTCGCACAGGACCTCGGCCGTGCCTTTGCCGACCGCGGTCTCGAAGGCTCTGGCGCGATGCCGAAGCTGTATGACGCGGGCCTCCACGGGCGCAAAAACAGGAGCGGTTTCTACCTCTACCCGAAGACGAACAAGGCAAAGAAACAGGTCAACCCGAAGATCTACGACTTGCTGGGTGGCGAAGCGCGACGATCGGTCGATTCTGTGGAGATCCAGGAACGACTGGCGCTGCTGATGGTCAACGAGGCCGTCCACTGTCTGCAAGAAGGGGTGATCTCGTCGCCACGCGATGGCGACCTGGGTGCGATCCTCGGGCTTGGTTTCCCGCCGTTTCGCGGTGGACCGTTTCGTTATGTCGACACCGTGGGTCGGGAGACAATTGTCACCAGACTGCAGGAGCTCGCCGAGCGACACGGGCGGCGTTTCGAACCGGCCAAGCCGCTTGAAGAAAACGAGAACTTCTACTCATGAAGAGTTTTGAGTTCCCAACCGGCCGCCCGAGGCTCTCCCTGGGGTGGGTGGGTGGAAATCCGAAATCCGAAATCCGAAATCCGAAATATCTCTGGTGCTGCCATGCCAGGTTCTGACGACTCGTTGCCGTTGGCGGGCACGTTGGTGCTCGATTTGAGCCGCATGCTGCCCGGGGCGGTGTTGGCGCGTCATCTCATTGATCTCGGTGCCCGATTGATCAAGGTCGAGGAGCCCGGGACCGGCGACCCGATGCGGATGGTGCCACCACAGATCGAGGGGATCGGGGTCGGGTTTGCGACCTTTTTCCGCGGTGCCGAGTCCGTCGTCCTCGACCTGCGCGAAGCGGAAGATGCAAAACGGGTTCTGTGCCTCGCGACACACGCTGACGTCCTGGTCGAGAGCTTTCGCCCAGGGACTCTCGAAAAGTGGGGCCTTGGTTGGGACGATCTTCACGCCAAGAATCCACGCCTCGTGTGGTGTTCGCTTTCCTCCTTTGGGTCCAACCCCGAAGTCCGCGATCTGGTAGCCCACGATCTCAACCTGAGCGCCATGGCCGGCATCCTCGATCTGGTAGGGGGCCGAGTTCCTCGGCTCCAATTGGCCGACATCACCTCAGGCCTTTTGGCGGGATCGGCGATCCTGGCGGGTCTGCTGGCGCGGGAGCGGGACGGAGCTGGTCGGCGACTCGAGCAACCCCTCGCCGCGGGACCGTTGCCCTTCCTCTCCTGGAGTTGGGCCGAACAGGCTGTTGGTGGTGGAGGGGCTCTCGACACTCTCCTGGGTGGGGTCTGTCCTTGCTACCGCATCTACCGCTGTGGAGATGGCAAGAGCCTGTCGCTGGCTGCCCTCGAACCCAAGTTCTGGAGCGCCTTTGTCGAGCTGATCGGGGCCAAAGAGCTGGAGACCTCTGCCTTTGCGCTGGCTGAGGATGGCGCCAGAACCGTTGCGGCGGTTGAGCGCGCCCTCGCGGCCCGCCCACGGGATCGTTGGCTACAGTTTGCTGAGGAGCGCGGGCTGCCAATGGGTCCGGTGCGTGGCTATGACGAGGCTGCCACCGACCCGATCTTTGCCTCGGCCGGGCTCATCGAGCAGACACCGATGCCGGACGGAACGGCTGTGGCCGGCGTGGGGCCGTGGAACCCATCACTGGGTCAAACCCCGGAACGTCCCGCACCGAAGGTCGGCGAACACACCGAGGCGGTGTTGTCGGAGTTCGGGGCTCTCCCGAGAAAGTGATCAGTGATCAGTTATCAGTAATCAGTTTGAGGGCCCGAGGGGATGGGTGGTCGGGACTGATTACTGGTTACTGATTACTGATTACTCGGTTCTGATTAGGGGACTGAGCGTCGGAGGCGCATATACTTCTGGCAATGAAGCAGGTACTACCTTGGTTATTCGCGATCCTGTCCGGTCTTGCACTGGCCCTCGCCATGCCGGGGCCGGGTCTCGGGCCACTCGCTCTCATATTTCCGTTCTTGCTCCTCGAGGCGTTGGAGCGGGGGCAGGGGAAGTGGCGTCCGTGGCTGCTGGGCTTGCTGGCGGGCGCCGTGTTCTGGACCGTTTCCACCAACTGGGTCGTGCCGGTGATGCACCACTACGGGGGGCTGCCGAGGATGGCAGCGGTCGGCTGCCTGGTCGGCATGGGCGCATATCTCGGCCTCTTGTGGGCGATCGCGGCAGGAGTTTCTTCACTGGTTCCTGCCGGTTGGAGGATCTGGTTGTTCCCGGTGGCTTGGGTGGCGGCAACGGTTCTTCAACGGTTTCCACCGTATGGATTCACGTGGACCGGACCCGCTGCCGCGTTCGTCGACTGGCCATGGTTGATGGACTCACTGTCGGTGTGGGGCACAACCGGACTCGGATGGTTTGTGATCGCTTTGAGTTCCGCGGTTTGGGGTCTTTTTCAGTTCGGTACTCGCCGGAGTGCTGGAGCGGCGCTGGTTTTTTCGCTTGTTGCGCTGAGCCTGACGATCGTCACCGCGCCGGCTCCGGAATCAACTGGAGAAAAACTGAGGGTGGTGGCGATCCAACCAGGGACTTCTCTCGAGGAGAAATGGGACCCGTCTCAATCAAAGGAAATCGCTGACCGGGTGTGGTCCATGACGGCGGATGCCGCGGTGCGGGGCGCCGATATCGTGCTGTGGCCGGAGGGTGCGGTCCCCTATCGCATTGATGACGATCCTGCATACCGCGAAATGTTGGAACGGATGGCCGGCCAGTTCGAGATCGAAATCGTGCTCAATTCGGTGGCCTCGCTTGACGGCGGAGGGTACACGAACTCGGCCTTCCTGGTGACCGGCGAAGGCGTGTCTCCGGTGCGCTACGACAAGGTCCACCTGGTGCCCTTTGGCGAGTTTGTTCCACGGTGGGCCCGCCTCGCCTTCACCGATTCGCTGGTGCGGGAAGTTGGGGCCTTCACCCCCGGGCGTCAACCGTTGGTCCTGCCGGCGCGCGTGCCGTTGGCGGTCGCCATCTGTTTCGAGGTCGTCTTTCCGGACCTCCCCGCCGCGCAGGTCCGCGCCGGGGCTCAGCTTTTGACGACTCTCACCAACGACGGCTGGTACGGTTTTTCTTGGGCGCCGCGTCAGCACTTCACTCAGGTCAGGCTGCGTGCCGCCGAGACCCGGCGCTGGTTCGCACGGGCCGCACTGACCGGGATCTCCGGTTTCATCGACCCGTCAGGAAAGGTCGTATCGTATCTCGACGTCGGTGAGACCGGATTCTTGACGGAATCTGTGCAGCCGATGAACGGCATCACGCCGCGCGTGCGATTCGGTGACTGGTGGGCGATCCTGTGCGCAGTGGCGTCGGTTCTAATGGTGGCGATTGCGCGAATCAAGGAAAAGAATCCTCGGAAGAAGAAAGTGATCAGTGAACAGTCATCAGTAATCAGTTCGCCCGCGGATCGTCCGCAATCGAAAGACTGATCACTGATAACTGATAACTGATGACTTGCTTTATTAGTGGGAAGGTAGAAGCCCGTCCGAATGTTCAGTAGAATGATGCCGTCCGATTGGGCGGGAAAATCCCTGCGAGGCGATAATGCTGGAAGAACTGATTCAAACCGGAGAAGCTGAAATGGAGCGCATCCAGCGCTTGCGGGGGTATCTTTGACGAGGACTCGCTGAGGGAACAGCTGGCCGAGGTCGACATCGAGGCACAGGATCCGGACATCTGGTCCGATCAGGACCGCGCGCGGCAGGTCATGAGCCGCCGATCTCAGCTGCAACAGCAAGTTTCAACCTCCGAATCCTTGATCGAAGCACACGAGGAGCTCGAGGTGCTGATGGAGATGGCCCGCGAGGGCGAAGATGGCGCCGATACCGAACTCGGCGCAGCGCTCCATCGAATCTCACCTCAGCTCGATCGGGTCGAGCTGACCGCCAAGATGACCGGCGAGCACGATGCCTCCAACGCGTTCATCGAGATTCACCCTGGAGCCGGCGGCACAGAAAGCCAGGATTGGGCCCAGATGCTCGAACGCCTTTACCTGAGGTGGGCCGAGCGGCGCGGCTTCACGACCGAACTGATGGATGAGCAGCCCGGGGAAGAGGCTGGCATCAAGGGCGCGACTCTTTTAATCAAGGGGCCTTATGCCTACGGCAACCTGAGGTCGGAAAACGGCGTCCACCGACTGGTGCGGATCTCGCCATTCGATTCGCAGTCGCGGCGGCATACTTCCTTTGCCTCGGCGCACGTCTACCCAGAAGTCGACGACAATGTCGACCTCGACATCCCGGAGAAGGACATACGCATTGACCGCTACTGCTCGTCGGGTCCGGGGGGGCAGGGTGTCAATACCACTTACTCGGCGGTGCGAGTGGTACACGAGCCTACGGGGGTCATCGTTACCTGCCAGAACGAGCGTTCGCAGATCAAGAATCTTGCCAGCGCCATGAAGGTCCTCAAAGCGCGGATCTATGAGCTTGAGATGCAGAAACGTGAAGAGGAGATGGATAAGCTGAAGGGCCCGAAGAAGGACATCTCCTGGGGCAACCAGATTCGCTCTTACGTCCTCCAGCCCTACCGCATGGTCAAGGATCTTCGTACGGAGCACGAGGTCGGCAACGCCGATCGGGTTCTGGACGGAGATATCGACGACTTCATCGAGGCGTTTTTGCACTGGAACGCCCAGCAGGAAGCGACGCAGTAGGCGGGCCGCCGGCCCGCCCAGTAATCAGTGATCAGTTTGAGAGTCCTCGGGGTAAGGAGGGAGGGACTGATTACTGGTTACTGATTACTGATCACTTGCTACCGCATCGAGCGTCGAGAATCCTCACCTCTTCGAACCCTCCTCAGCGGTATTGCGTAAACCCCAACTGACGTGTACTGTGCCCGATGCGGGAAGTGGCTATTTTCAGCCTCTGCAGGTCGACCTGGTCCCTGCGTTTCGGAGTTCCCGCGAACCGTGACACAAGGGAGGACACGACCATGAAGCAGACTGCCGAACTCACCGGATCGGCTCGATTCATCGAACTTGAGGAGCGCTACGGCGCCCACAACTATCACCCTCTCGACGTCGTCATCGCCAAGGCCGAAGGCGCCTGGGTGTGGGACGTGGAGGGCAAGAGGTACATGGACTTCCTGGCCGCCTACTCGGCGGTCAATCAAGGCCACTGTCACCCACGTTTGATCAAGGTGATGCGGGAGCAGGCCGAGCGGGTGACACTGACTTCGCGCGCTTTTCGCAATGACCAGCTCGGGCCGTTTTGCGAGGAGCTGACCAGCCTCACCGGCTTCCACCGCGTGCTACCGATGAACACCGGCGCCGAGGCGGTTGAGACTGCGATCAAGGCGGCCCGCAAGTGGAGCTACACGGTCAAGGGCATTCCCGCTGACGAAGCCGAGATCCTGGTCTTTGACGGCAACTTCCACGGCCGCACGACGACCATCGTCGGTTTCTCCTCTGAAGAAGAGTACCGTTACGGCTTTGGCCCCTTCACTCCCGGTTTCCGCCTCCTGCCCTTCGGTGATGCCGATGCGGTCGAGGCGGCGATGCATGACAGGGTGGCCGCGGTGCTGGTCGAGCCGATCCAGGGAGAAGCCGGGATCGTGATTCCGCCGCAAGGATTTCTGCGCCGTTTGCGCGAGATCACCGCCGACCACAACGCGTTGCTGGTGGTGGACGAGATTCAATCGGGGCTCGGCCGCACCGGCAAGCTCTTCGCGTATGAGCATGAGGGCATCCACCCCGACATTGTGATCATCGGCAAGGCCCTTTCGGGCGGCATGTACCCGGTGTCGGCGATCCTCGCCGATGATGAGGTGATGGGCGTTTTCAACCCCGGGGATCACGGTTCCACTTACGGCGGCAATCCGCTCGGCGCAGCGGTTGCCCGCGAGGCGATGAAAGTGCTGGTGGAAGAAGACATGGTGCAGAAGTCGGCCGACAACGGCGCCTACTTCCTCGAAAAGCTGCAGGCTGTGGCCTCGAACCACGTCAAGGAGATCCGCGGTCTCGGTCTGTGGATCGCGATTGAGCTCAACGACCAGGCCGGTGGTGCGCGACGTTTCTGTGAGGCGCTGCAGGAGGAGGGTCTGCTGTGCAAGGAGACTCACTCCACTGTCATCAGGGTTGCCCCGCCGTTGACCATCGGGCGTGAAGAGATCGATTGGGCGGTGGAGCGAATCGCGAAGGTGTTGACGACGCTGTAGGATGTCTCGGGCGTCAGCCCGATCTTCTCAATTCGTGCTTCCGAAGAGTGCCACCGCTAACGATATTTGGCTCCGACGCGAAGGTTGAGTCAAAAGAGCTCGTGCCAAAATCGTCACCAATGGCACGTACGGTGACGCGCCCATTCGCCGATGATTTGACGCGGCACAGGCTTTTTCAGAGAACATCGCGTTGACCGGAGGTGCCTGGCTCCCGATGTGACGATGTCCTCATCGTCACGTCGGCGTGCCTGGCATCCTCTCGGGGAGCGCGGTCGGAGAAGACTACGTCGAAGCCCGAAGCGCGCCAGCGACAGGAACGGGTTAAACTGCCTTCAATGCGGAGACAGGGTCCCCTCACAACGCGCCACGTAATCGTAGCGGTGCTGGTGATGGTGGTGATCAATGCCCAGTTGACCTGGTGGATCGTTTTCATCCTCCGCCTCAACCGCACCATTCTCGGATTCGAGCGCGAACGCTTGCTGGCTGCCGCACGCACCGAAGCGGCGCGGGTCGAGACCGAGCTCTTCGCCGCCCGTGCCGCTCTTGAAGCCGCGGTTTTGATGGGCGACGAGCCCGGGCGAAGCGCGGTGCCGGCTCCTTTTGTCGGCTGGCGAACGGCCTTCACATTCGACAGCTGCCCGTCAACCCATGTGAGTGAGTCGGGAGTTGTTGAGCTCAGCGTCGAGGCGGGGCTGAGGTGCGTGACCGGTGTGATCGGAGGCGAGTGGGGCAGATCGGTGCTTTCGGTCGGGGCGCTCCTCGAGGTCATTGCCACCGGGGAGGATGGGCCCCCGGGGACTGCTTTGACCGAGCCGTACGGTGGTCTGACGATCAGACCGCGGTTGGAGGCCTGGGAAGCGATGCTCGGAGACTACCGACAGCGAATCGTCATGCTGGTCTCCGAGGGGGCGTTTTTTGCAATCCTGCTACTGGTCCTGATCGGCCTGCTGTGGCGATCCTTCCGACGCGAGGTGGAACTCGAACGTCAGCACAGGAATTTCCTATCGGCGGTCACCCACGAACTCAAGTCTCCGTTGGCCTCGATGCGGTTGGCATTGGAGACTGTGATCGCTGGCCGCGCGAGCCCCGAGGCGGGGAAAATATTCATTGGGAATGCTCTTGAGGATGTCGAACGCCTCCAGGATCTGGTGGAAAAAGTGCTGGAAGCGACTCGATTCGGCGAGGGGTGGACGGAGATCCACCGGGAGGACACCGATCTCAGTCGGCTGGTCGAGGATTCGATCGAGGCCTTCAGACGACGGGCCCTGGCTGCGAACGCTTTGCTCAAGGCTGACATTTCGCCCGACATCCACGCTGAGGTCGACGCTGAGGCGATCGCGATCATGATCTCCAATCTTCTCGAAAATGCGGTCAAGTACGGTGATGATCCAGTCACGGTAGAGGTTGACCTGAGCATGGACGGCAACCGAGCAGTGCTCGAGGTGGGTGACAACGGCGCCGGCATCTCCGAGGAGGATGTGGGGCTGATCTTCGGCCGGTTCTACCGTGGCGGTGACGAGATGACACGAACAACGAGAGGCACCGGGCTCGGCCTGTATCTGGTACAACAGATAGTCGAGGCGCACCGCGGAAAGGTCGGTGTGGCCTCCACCGGACCCGCAGGAACGATCTTCCGGGTGACTGTCCCCGGGTTCGAGGTCTGAATTCTCGGGTGGGAGGAGACGCATGAAAAAACACATTCTCATCGTCGACGACGAAGAGCATCTCGCAGACGCCCTCGCCCACAACCTGCAGTTCGAGGGTTTTTCGACCACCGTTGCCTACGATGGGGAGGAAGGCCTGAGGCTGGCCCGCACTATGCAGTTCGATCTCGTCATCCTCGACATCATGATGCCGAAGCTCGACGGGCTCGAGGTCTGTCGGCGCCTGCGAGCTACCGGCAGCAGGGTGCCGATCCTCTTCCTGACCGCCAAGGCCGCAGACGCGGACCGGCTGCTCGGTCTCAAGGTTGGGGCCGACGATTATGTTGCCAAGCCGTTCCTCCTCGAAGAGCTGATCCTCCGCATCCACGGCGTCTTCCGACGCCTGGAGTGGTACAGCTCGGCGCCCGCCGATCAGGAAATCTTTCGTTTCGGCGAAAACGAAGTCAATTTCTTGACCTACGAGGCGACGACCGGTGGTCGGACGGTGAGCTTGACGGAAAAAGAGTGCATGCTCATGAAGCTTCTGGTGGAGCGCCGTAACCAGGTGGTTTCTCGGGAGGAGATTCTGGAACGGGTGTGGGGCTACCGGTTCTCGACATCGTCGCGGACCATTGACAATTTCATCGTTCGCCTGCGCCGCTACTTCGAGGTCGACCCCAAAGACCCGCAGCACATCCACTCCGTGCGTGGCGTGGGGTACCGCTTCACCTGTCCGGATTGACCGGAGTGCATTCCGTCCACAGGGTCCTGCTGGCTACGCTCCTGGTGGGCAATGCCGTGGTTTTCGCCGGGGTGGATTCGCCCATCAAACTGCTCTCCGCCGCGATCGTGCTCGTGCTGATGATCGATCTGCGGCGCGTGCCCGAGGTCCCTTCGGTGGTGCGTGCGGCCACCTGGTCATTTCTTGCCCTTGCGGTTGTCCAGCTTCTGCCGCTGCCAGAAGGTCTGCGCAGGCTGCTGCAGCCCGGCTTTGTTGAGGTGATGGCAGCTGGCTGGGCCCCTCTATCGCTGGCTCCCTGGTCGACGATTCAGGTTGTGGCGTCGATGGTGGTGGTCGCGGGCATTGCGCTCACTGCCGCTCGCATGGCATCGACGCGCAGCGGTTTACCGATCCTGCTCGGCATCATTGCCGTGACCTGCGGTGTAATGGCTGTGCTCGGGTTGGCAGGTGAGAGCGGGGCGCCGGAGAATGTGCTCCTGATCCGCGCCAACACAGGTGGTGGCGGCGTCTACGGGCCATTTGTCAACTCCAATCACTTCGCGGCCGGGATCGAGCTCAGCCTGCCGGCGGCGTTAGTCCTGCTGGCCGCCGCGATGCGCAATCTGCCGCAGCCGGGATCTACCCGCCAGCGTGCTGCCGTAACGGCCTTGGCCTCGGCGGTCGTGGTGGTTGTGGCTGTGGCAGCAGTTCTCAGGTCGTCGTCGCGCGGCGGTGTGCTGTTTCTAGCACTCGCCCTGGCTCTGACTGCGGGTCTGTGGCTGCGTCCGCGGCGGGCACGGCGATGGCCGTGGGTGACCGGTGTTTCGGTGCTGCTGTTGGTCGCCCTTGCCCTCGCCTGGACCCGCATGCCGGAGGTCAGAGACGAATTCACCCAGCTATTCGTTGTCGAAGGAGCGGATGGCAATGACAGGTGGGATCTGTGGTCCGGAACAGTCGACTCGTTTTTGCGGTCCCCGGTGATCGGATCCGGCCTCGGAAGCTACCGCTACGTCATTGGCCTGGACAAACCAGCCACCGGCACCTCGGTCCTCGAACAGGCACACAACGACTGGCTCGAGTGGGCGTCGACGACTGGCGTCGCCGGCGCTGTGGTCTTGGTGCTGTTCCTCATCGGCGTCGGGGGAGGACTGCTGCCGCGAAAAGTACGCGGTCTTCGATTCGATCTCCGATACCCGCTGGCCGGAGCCGCGACAGCTTTCACCGCTACGGCACTCCACGAAATGGTGGGTTTCGGCCTGCAGACGCCGGTCAATAGATATCTGCTGGCAGCATGGATAGGCCTGGTATGGGGCGTGTGGAAAAGAGTGGACGACGGAAAGGTGCGAGAGCGCCAACGCCAGGCCAGGGATCGAGACGCCGGGTCGGATGAACATGGTGCGCCTGACGATATCGTCGTTGACGGCGTCTTGATCGGCGACGGAGGCGAGGTTTGAGAGCTGACCTGAATCTTCAGTCGCACCTGTTGCGAATGCGGATCACTGCGGTGGCGGCGCTGGCGGTCGTTATTTTTGCTGCAATCGCAGCGTTTGTGCTGCCGTACCGCGGATCAGCGGTGGCCTCTCCTCGGACCGTGACCCTGGTGGCTTTGGCCGCGAGCCTGTGGATTGGATTCTCGGCCAACCGCGACGCCACGGGTCGATTGGAGAGGATACGGCGTGCTTTTGCGGTGCACGGTGATGAGGGGCGTCTCCTTCGCGAACATTGGCTCGTCTATTTGGCTGTCCTTTTTCGCCTCGGGATGATGGTTGTAGCTGGCTTGGTTGTTGCCATGGGTGGGTTGATGGTTGTTTTTACCTGGCCGACCACCCGCAAAACCCAACTCCTGCTGGGGCGCGCACGGGCCCTCCGCGGCGACTCCTGATGTCGAACCCGATTTTTCAGGGTTCAGCTCTTCAGCGGTGAGAAATTTCGCTGCGATTTGCTCAACTCTGCAACATTTGTCCGGGTTTTCCGTACAATGAGCCCAGGAGGCGTGCAGCTGCACCCCGCGTGAGCTGTTCGCCTTGACAGGAATCAGGGAGGCGCGATGAAGCGATGGATGTGGTTGACGTTGGCTGCGGTTGTCGTGGTTGGGACCGCTGTAAGCCTCGTGGCGGTGCCTGCTGAGCAGGAATGGACGACTTCTTCGCCCGAAGCCCTGGTCGAGTTCGAGTTGGCGATGGACGCCCGGTTCAAGCTTTACAAGGAAGACGAAATACGGCACCTCCAGCGAGCAGCGGAGCTCGATCCCGACTTCGTTATAGCGAGGCTTTGGACAATCGGGCAGAAATACCGCGAGGACGAAGAGGCGGCCAAGGCGGAGTGGGACAAGATCCTCGAAACCGATACCTCCGAGCTGACGCCGCGCGAACGATTCTATATCGAGCGCTCACGGTTGATCCGGGCGGAGCGGAGGGAAGAGATCGATCTACTGCTGGACAAATATCTGGCCGACTATCCCAACGATCCCTACATCGTCTACGAGAAGGCGGCCCAACACTGGAATCGTGACGAGGTTGACGACGCCGAGCGTTTCTATCGGCGGTTGGTGGATATCGCCCCGAACTGGGTCATCGCCTATAACCAGCTCGGCTACATCAACATGAGCAAGGGACGCTTCACCGAGGCGGAGGAGCGCTTCAAGAGCTACCGCTTCATCGCTCCCGACCAGGCGAACCCGCACGACTCGCTGGGCGAGCTCTTCTTTGCCCTTGGACGCAACGACGAGGCCGAGGAGTCATTCGAGAAAGCGATCGAGATCAAACCCGATTATTGGGCCTCGTACAACCACATCGCGCTTCTGAAGAGTTTCAATGATGATATCGAGGGCGCCCGGGAGGTCCTCGATCGCGCACACACTGCCGGAATTCCTGACGACTGGGCCGCAGAAACGGAATGTCTCGTGCAGTACAGGGGTCTGCACTACACCGAATCGTGGCGGGAGATCCTCGAACTGGCCGAGACCTCCAAATGCGTCGAGAAGCCAAATATCAATATCATGAAACTGATCACCCATCTCGCAGCCTGTGAGGTCGGTGACTGGGACACGGCGCTGGAAATCGAGCGGGCTGGCGAGGAGCAGCTGGCCGAGATCGAGAGTAAGGGAATTGAGAGCGGGGCCAGATACAAGGAAATGATGCGCGCCTCGATCGAGCATCTGCGGGGTGTTCGTCTTGCACTTCAAGGTGACTACGGAGAGGCCGAAGAGCTGCTTCGCGCGGCAGACGAGCGGGTGAGCTACATCGAGGCGCCCTTTGCGATCTTCAAGCTCCATAATCGCTTGGTGCTCGCCGAGCTCCTGTTCGCCGACGGGCGGGACGCAGAGGCGCACGGGCTGCTGGCCAAGATCCGCGGTGTCAACCCGCTGTGGGTGGCCGAGTTCCAGGACTCCGGATTCAAGATGCTAGGTCTCGACCGCGGGTAGCTACCTCTTCTGAGTTTCAAAGAGGGGCGCCGCGGCGCCCCTTTTTCTGTGTCACGAGGTGGCGAACGGTTGAAGCCGGGTCACGGCTACCTGGAGTTCATCCACCAGGGGGTGTCCTCCAAGGCGTCTCTTGATCGCATTGGTGACCCCGGTGAAGTACCAAAGCTGCCGCTCGGGGCCCGCGTTGAACGGTTTCCATACGGTGTCTGGATCCTCGGCCGCCTCGAGATCGGAAAGTAAAGAGAGCAGATTGTGGAGCACGTCGGCGGCTTTGATGAGGACCGCCTCTCGCGGCATACGTTCAATGTGGTCGAGCTGCTCCTGTTTTCGGATGTCCCAGGTATCGACCTCATTGAACCCGCGCCGCTTGTGCTCGGTGACCTCGAGGACCAGCGACAAGACCTCCTCGCCGAGGGCCGCCCGAATGCTCTCTCGGCCGTCGGGGTCGGGGACGTCTTCTAGGTAGTCATGGAGGATAGCCGCTGCGAGTACCTCGTCGCGAACCCCGATCCGGGCGAGGATGCACATGGTTCCCGTCAAGTGGGCGATGTAGGGGACCCCATTTGGGAGAAAATCACCGATCGGGCTGCCGCTATTTTCATCGGACGCATTTTTTCGGAACTGGTGATAATGGCCGCGGGCGGCGAGACGCACCGCGGCCTCGAGCAACGGAGAGAACAACGTTTCCTGAGGACATTCGGGGTTGCTGGAGTCCGGGGACATGGTTCGCCCATTCTACCTTCCTCCCGTCCCCACAGATACAAGGTCCAAGATCCAAGATGCAAGATCCACCCGCCGACACTGGCGTCGAGAATTGTCAAGTCCTGACGAAAAGTTGTCATGCGATCCCGAGCCGCGGAGCGGCGACAGAAATGTGGCGCCGATGCTATCGGCTAACGCCGCAGCACGAATCTGTCGCCCCCTCCAGGGGCTTGGTTCTTTGTGAATCTCCTGGTCCCTGGGGTTACGGACGGCCTTCGGCCGTCGTGACGCACCGTCGCCAGC
>JACXWA010000088.1 GCA_014764485.1 Candidatus Sulfomarinibacter kjeldsenii | reverse complement strand
ACCGGGGTGGTTATGAGCGAGGGGAAAAAGAAGGTTGTCATTGTTGGGGCTTCCGCGGCGGGACTGCGGTGCGCGTGTCGGCTGCGGCGGTTGCAGCCCGATTGGCAGATCACTGTCGTCGACGCCGGCGAGGTCTTCTCCTACGGCGCCTGTGGTCTGCCCTATGTGCTCTCCGGTGACATTGAAGAGCTCGGTGCCCTGCATCGAACGCCCTACGGGGTCGATCGAGATGCGGCGTATTTTGCCGATGTCAAGTCGATAGAGGTTCTCGCGCCGTGGAGGGCGACCGCCGTGGATGTCGAGGCCAGGACCATCCATATCGAGGGAGACGGGGAAGAGCGTGATCTCGGGTGGGACGAACTCGTCATCGCCACCGGGGCCTCCCCGCGCAAGCTCCCGGGATTTCCAGACCACCCCCGGGTCCACACCTTCCACGTGTGGGACGACGTCAAACCGCTCAAAATCGGCCTCATGCAGGGCGAGGTCGATCATGTCGCGGTGGTCGGCGCCGGTCTCGTCGGCGTCGAGCTGGCGGAAGCATTCCATAGCCTATGGGGCGCAGAGGTGACCCTGATCGAGGCCGCGACGACGCCTCTTCCGGAGATCCTCGACGCCGAACTCGGCGAAGTTGTCACACGTCATCTGGAATCAAACGGTGTCCGGGTCCTGACCCGGTCTGCGGTATCCGAGGTCGAGGCGGACGACGACGGCGTCTCCGTCAAGGCTGGAGGCGAGATGATTCGTGCCGACGCGGTCGTTGTCGCAGTCGGTGTCGTGCCGCGGGTGGAGCTGGCGAAAATGGCGGGAGCCGAGCTCGGTCCGACGCGGGCCATTCGTGTCGACGAGCGACTCCAGACCACGGTCCCTCACGTCTGGGCTGCCGGAGACTGTGTCGAGAACCGGCATGTGGCAACGGGCGGGCCGGCTTACCTGCCGCTCGGATCGCTGGCCAATCGACAGGGCCGGGTCCTGGCCGATGTTCTCGCTGGCAAGAACGAGACCTTCGGCCCAGTGGCGGGAGCTGCGGCGGTCAAGGTCTTCGATCTCAACGTGGCGGCAGTCGGATGCACCGCCGCCCGTCTCGGCGGCGACGGTCTGGGTGTTCGCCAGGTCTGGGTGAGTGCCGAGGACCGCGCCCACTACTGGCCGGAAGCAAAGCTCATTCTCCTCGGGATGGTCTACGACCCTTCCACGGACCGTGTCCTGGGTGTGCAGGGTGTCGGAGAGGAGGGTGAGGTCGCCAAGAGGATCGACGTTGCCGCTCAATTGATGCTCCGCGGCGCGGTCATCGGCGATTTCGCGGCCATCGAACACGCTTATGCGCCGCCCTACGCACCAGCGCTCGATCCGCTGGCGGTGTTGGCGATGGCCGCGGCCAACCAGGTCGATGGGATCGAGTCGGTCGCGCCGACCGTCGATCTTGGCCGGGAAACTGTCGTCGATGTGAGGGTAGAGGCGGAACGCGAGGAGCGTCCTCTGACTGCCGGTTCATTGCACGAGATAGAGGTCAGCGAGCTTCGCGACCGCGCCGATGAGATCCCTGACGGCCCGCTGCTGGTGGCCTGCGCGCACGGCACGCGATCGGCCGAGGTCGTGCGTTGGCTCACCCATCGGGGCACCCAGGCCCGCTATCTCGGTGGCGGCGTCAGCTGGCGCGTCCGCGCCCTCAGCCCGGAGGGCTGAAGGCGGAATTAGGAATTGAGAATTAGGAATTAGGAATGCCGCCCACCCGCCCGGGCTGCCATCCCGATCATGGGGGGCGGTTGGGAATTCCTCATTCTCAATTCCTAATTCAATCTTGTTTCTTGAGCGTCGCGCTCGAGTAGAGCGGACTCCTGATAAAAACACCTTGGGCCTCCGGCCCCTTCGATGTCAGATTACGTTTGGAAAGAGCACCGAAAACGCCAGCCAGGCCACCAACAAGGTCAGGATGAGGTTAAAAGACTGCCCAACGACATAGAGAAGCAGCGTCTTGCCTCCCTCCAAGTGTTTTGCCATGTCCGCAAAATTCGATTCGAGGCCGATGGAGACGAAAGCGAGACAGAAGAACCATCCCCTGAGGGGGTTGGTCATCGCCTTGAGCACGCTCGATTCCACGAGTTTGAGGCCATCGCCATCGAAGAGCGAGGCGAACAGGGGCGCCAGCACGAAGGAAAACAAAAACGACGCGGCGACAAAGCCGACGATGAACTTCGGGAATCGGACCCAGATCTGCATGAGGCCCGGGCGTGGCGCATCGGGGTCGCGTTCGACCGAAGTGATCCAAAAGAGGGCGACGAGAAAACCGACGGCGCCGATCAGGATGTTCTGGATCATCTTGACCACCGCGGCGACGGCCTCCGCACGTGGGCCGAGGAAAGCGCCGGCTGCGACGACGGCCCCGGTGGAATCGATGGTGCCACCCATCCACGCGCCGCCGAGAACCGGGTCCATGTCGACCCAGGCGATGAACATGGGCATGAAAACCATCATCAAGACGGTGAAGATCAAGGTCATGCCAACCGCGAGGGTCAGCTCCTCCTTCTTGGCCCGCGAGGCGGCCGCCACAGCGATTGCGGCCGAGACTCCACAGACCGAGGTCGCAGCCGCGATGATCATCACCAGCGGTTTGCTGACGATTTTGAGGACCCGTGTTCCGTACAGCCACATGAAAATGATCACTGTCGGAGTGACCAGCCAGGCCACCATGAGCCCCGGAACGCCGATGCTGAGAATCTTGCCGAACAGGATCTCGGCGCCGAGGAGGACGAGACCGGCCTTGATGTACATCTCCGTCCGGACCGCCGGTTTGAGCCATCCGGGCGTGCCGATGGTATTGGAAACCAGCAGGCCGAGAAGCAGGGCCCATGCGGCGTAGCTCAGACCGTAGGCGTTGATGGTGTTCTGATTGGCGATCACAAAGGAGAGGGTCGCAACGATGAAGATGGCCACAAAGGCCAGCAAGTAGCCGCCGGCGTTCTGGCCCATGACCCGGACCCCGATCACCGTCAGGAGCATGAGGAAGATCACGGTGACGATGAGTGGGAAAACGATCGATCGTGCCCGTTGGCTTGTCACGGTGAGCTTACCCGCTCCGATCTCGACGTCGGCCGATGGGAGGATCTGGGATGTGAAGGCCGCGGCCCCCAGACCGCCGCTATCGGGCTCGATCTGGTCGAACCGCAGCTCCGCCGTTCCACCGGTAAGCTGTTCGGATACGCTGATCGTTTGTCCGTCTCCTGTTCTGGAGGTCGCCACCCGCAACCGGGCGCCACCGTTTTCGAAAACGACCTCGGCGGTTGCGCCCGCCTGGGCCGAGGTGATGGCGTCAGCCAGCCCCGCGAGTGTGGTGCCTTCTTCGACATCGATCTGGGTCTTTTTTTCCGCGTAGAGGGCGTCAACGGGATTGGTTGACCACTTCCCGATCTTTGGGACCTTTTTGGCCGAGATGTTGCCGGACAGCGCCAGCATCCCGAAAACGGTGGCAATCAGAAGGATCGCCAGGCCGAACCAGACCGTCCACCAGTCTTCCTCGACCAACAATGGGCTTCGTTCTTTTTCGCTCGACATCAAAGTGCTCTCTCACTCTCTCCCGGGAGACACGTCGTGTGGTGTCTCCTGACGGGTCGTGCGCTCTTCTCTCTTCGGTGCACGAGGTGTGAAGGATGGACAGTTCTCGGCCAGGACAGGGTCCATGAATCGGTCGAAGGCAAGGCAGATACCGGCATGGCCGCGCGCCGATGAATAGGCGGAACCAAAGGAGGTCAGACCCGGGATTTCAGCTTCGATGAAGGCAGGGTCGTCGTTGAAGTTGGCACAATGCTGGCAGGTTAGTCTGATCATGCTTTCAGTTCCTATCACCAAGGGAGAGTCACCTGAATCTCACGGGGTCAAAAATACCACGCCACCTGGGGGCTTTTCGGCCCGAGGTGTCCGGTGGCCGCGACCACCTGGGGCGTCCGCACGCTTAGCAATCCGGAGACGGTCGGAAACTAACGCAAAGACGCCAAGACGCCAAGACGCAAAGGGAATCTCAAAGTAGGTTTCTTTCCGCGAAGCCCAATACCTCGTGCGCAGTCAGAGAGCGCTTGCCGCACCAGTTCGGCATCGCCAGCTTAGGGGAAAACTTTGCGTCTTTGCGCCTCTGCGCCTTTGCGTTAAAACCTGGACGTAACCCATTCAGAATGTCGTCTCCTCGCTATTTTCGATCACACAGTCTCAGGATTGACTGTTTCTTTGGCGTAACGGTGGAGTCGAAGCGACTTGCAGTGTTACAATTTCGGAACTGCGGCAAAAGCCGCTGTGACAGGCGTTTAATCGGGGAATCTGCATGTATCCAGTTTCGCTGGAAGTAAAAAATCGTCACGTTCTGGTCGTAGGGGGTGGGGGCGTTGCCCTACGCAAGGTGCAGGGTCTCGTCGAGGAGGGGGCGCGGGTAACCCTGGTGGCGCCCGAGGTCGTGGAACCACTGGCCGAGATGGCAGATCGCGGTGAGATCGTCATCGAGCGACGATTCTATAGCGGGGAAGCCGACCACAGCTGGAGCCTGATCTTTGCGGCGACCGATGACCGCGAAACCAACGCGCGCGTTTTCCACGACGCGGAGGAGGCTGGGGTTTGGTGCAATGTCGCCGATGATCCCGAGCTGTGCTCTTTCCACCTGCCGGCACGAGTCCGGCGCGGACCCCTCCAGATAGCGATCGGCTCGGCCGGCGAAGCACCCTTTGTGGTGCGGCGTCTGCGCCAACTCCTCGAGCGCCGGCTCGGACCGGAGTGGGGCGAGTGGTTGTCCTCCGCCGCCCGTTATCGAGATGCCGTACGTGATTTGGGGGCTCCACGAGATCGCCAGGAGACACTCTTCGACCGCTTCTTCCAGGAGACCGTCGATCCGGATGGTTTGACAGCACGCGTGCCGACCGCCACCGAGGAACGGGAGTGGTTGGAAACACCGGTGGAGCACCGTACGCCGAAACGAGAACGAAACGGGAAGACAATGAAGGAAGACCGGATCGGGTTTGTCAGCCTGATTGGTGCCGGCCCGGGGTGCCCCGGTCTCCTCACAATTCGCGGTCGGCAGCGTCTGCTCGATGCGGATGTGGTGGTCTTCGATCGTTTGGCGGCACCGGCGTTACCCACCGATTTGAATGCGGAAGTCGAGCTCCACCCGGTTGGCAAGGTGGCGGGCAATCATCCTGTGCCGCAGGAGGAGATCAACGATCTCCTGGTGCGGCTGGCCCGGAACGGTCAAAGGGTGGTGCGTCTCAAGGGCGGGGATCCTTACGTCTTTGGGCGCGGCGGCGAGGAAGCGGAGGTGCTCGCCGCGGAGAATGTTCCGTTCGAAGTCGTGCCGGGGGTGACCTCGGGAGTGGCGGCTATGGCGTGGGCGGGGGTGCCGGTAACCCATCGCCGCGAGGCGGTGCGGCTGACCCTGCTCACCGCGCACGAGGCGATCAAAACGGACGGACCCCAGGTGCGCTGGGATTTGCTTGCGCAGGATCCCCACGCGACTCTGGTCGGCTATATGGGTGTCAGTGCGTTGCCGCAAGTGACGGCGAACCTTCTCGAGCATGGAATGGATCCAGAGACACCGGCGATGATGGTGGAACAGGGGACGACCTCAGCTCAGCGTCGGGTCCTTTCGACTCTCTCAGAACTTCCTTCCGCGATTGAGGCTGCCGGTCTGGAGCCTCCGGCCCTCTTTGCGATCGGCCCCACAGTGAGTCATGCAGAGACCTTGGATTGGGTATCGAAACTTCCCCTCGCAGGGCAGCGGTTGCTGATTCCGGTCTCGCGATCCGGTTTTGCTGCGCGCCTCGAGGCGGCCGGCGCCGAGGTGGTTGTTCTGCCGATGCCGGCGACACCGGTGGCGAGGGTCGTCATGGGAGCTCTGCCGCTGACCGGTTGTGTTGTCGGTACTTCGGCCGAGGTCGATTGGCTTGACGCAGAGCGCGGTGGCCCTGGGTGGGGTGACGATTTCGTGGCCTGGTGCGTGGGAGCAGAAGCCGCCGCGCGGGCCAGGGAATGCGGGTGGATGAGTGTGCGCGAGCTTCTTGTGGAAACCGATGAAGATGAATTGGTGGCATCAATTGCCGGTTGAAGATCGCTCGTGAGCTATGCAGATTAAGCTCGGTCTTCGTATCCGTTTCTTTCTCTACTCCAACACTCTGATTGTCGTGACGATGGCCCTTGTGGCGGTGCTCGGCGCGATGTACCAGCGGCGCACATTGTTTGACGCCATCGTCGGCCGCGGCCGCAGTATCGTCGAGTCGATGGCGGTTCCGATCACCTACGTAGAGGGCGAGGCAAACGTAGGGGCGGGTGAGGGCGGGCTGATCGAACGCTATGTCGCCGAGGTCATGGCCCGCAACCAGGATTTGATGCGCTATGTCGTGGTGACAGATAAAACCGGTGTGGTCACGCACTCGAGCCGACCCGAGATGGTGGGATGGTCGTTTGACCGCGCTTTTGCGCCAACCGATATGGCGAGTGAGCCGCGGGCCGACGAACGTCTGGACGTAAATGATGAGGACGTTCTCGAAGTGCGTTCGGCGCTGGTTGACGAGGACGATTTTCTGGGCACCCTGGCGGTCGGATTCTCGCTCGAGCCGATCGAGCGACAGGTTCGTGACGTCGCCGGTAAGGCGGCGCTGGTGGCGCTTATTCTAATGCTCGGCAACTCGATCATGACGGCGCTCTATGTCGAAACGTTGATCCGTCCCATCCTCAACCTCAACGAAACCATGAAGCGGGCCGGCGAAGGGAATCTCACGGTCCGCGCTCCGACCCGCCACGGCGATGAGGTGGCCGAGCTGAGCGATGTCTTCAACCGGATGATGGCTGAACTCGAGACGGCACGGGAGCGGGAGGAGCTACAGCGTGCACAGCTCGCCCAGACCGAAAAAATGGTCGCGGTCGGAACCCTGGCAGCAGGTGTGGCACACGAGGTGAATAACCCACTTGCTGGGGTGTTGGCCAGCATCGAGAACATGCGTGACCACCCTGATGACGAGGAGATGCGCGATCGCTATCTCCAGCTCATCGCGGACGGGCTCAGACGTATCGAGCGTACCGTGGCCAATCTCTTGAATTTTTCCCGGCCACGCGAGATCAAGCTCGAACGCACTTCGATCAATCACAACCTCCGCCATGTGGTGGAGTTGGTGGGTTACCAACTTCGAGCCGCGGGCGTGGAGGTCGAAATGGACCTCGATTCCGATCCGGCGGCGGTCGAGGCCGACCACTTCCAGATGGAGCAGCTCTTCCTCAATCTCGTTCTCAACGCCCTCGATGCCATGCGCGACGGCGGGACTCTTTCTTTGAGGACGCGGGTTCGAGGTGGCAAGGTGATCGCCGAAGTTCGAGACACTGGACACGGGATCCCTGCGGAGGTTCGCGAGCGGATCTTCGATCCGTTCTATACGACTCGCGAGATCGGCGAGGGAACGGGGCTCGGATTGGCGGTGAGTGGCAGTATTGTAGCGGCCCACGGCGGCCGCATCGAGCTTGAAACCTCTGTCGGCAGGGGAACAACATTTCGTGTCATCATGACCGCTATGGCGGACGACGGTAGCGAGGGAGAAGTGGGATGAAGATCTGCGGACACCGGTTGCTGATCGTCGAAGACGAGCCGCTCCTCCGGATCACCATGGCCGACGCCTTACGCAATGAGGGTTGGGCGGTGGACGTCGCCGAGGACGGTGTCAAAGGTGCCGCCCTTTTCGAGCAGCACCAGCACGATCTCGTCCTCTCCGATCTGGTGATGCCGCGCCTCGGCGGAATCGAGCTCCTGAAACGGATCAAGGCGCTGAGCCCGGACACGACTGTCGTGATCATTACCGCCCACGGGACGGTCGATAGGGCGGTCGAAGCGATGCGCGAAGGTGCGGTTGACTTCATTGCCAAGCCATTTTCGATGGCGCAGCTGGTGGTTCGTTTGAGCAATGTGTGCTCGGTCCGCGTCTTGCGCGAGCAAAACGTTCGTCTGCAAGCTCAGCTCGAGCAGCGTCACTCCTTCGCCAACATCATCGGCAAGTCTCAGGTGATGCAGGAGGTTTTCGAATTGATTCGGCTGGTGGGAGACTCGGACGCCTCTGTCATCGTTCACGGCGAGAGCGGCACAGGCAAGGAGATGGTGGCCTCGGCCATTCACTTCAACTCAGCTCGGCGCGCAAAGCCCTATGTTCGAGTGAGCTGCGCCTCGCTGCCCGAATCTCTGATCGAATCCGAGCTCTTTGGATACGAGAAGGGCGCTTTCACCGGCGCCAGTGAACGGCGCATCGGTCGTTTCGAGGCGGCGAGTAGCGGCACCCTCTTCCTCGACGAAATCGGAGAGCTGCCGCTGACCTTCCAGGTCAAGCTCCTGCGGGTGCTGCAGGAGCGTCAGATCGAGCGTCTCGGCTCCAACCGGCCGATTGACGTCGACGCGCGAATCGTTTCCGCATCAGTGCGCTCTCTCGAGGAGGAAATTCGTCAGGGGAGATTTCGGGAGGATCTCTACTTCAGGGTCAACACCGTCGCCATCGATCTGCCGCCGCTGCGGGAGCGTCGCGAGGACATTCCGCTGCTTGCGGAGGCATTCTTGCGCGAGTTTGCCGCTGATCGCCGTCGTGATATCGAAGGCTTCAGTGATGAGGTGATCGACCGTTTCGAAATGTATCCCTGGCCGGGCAATGTGCGCGAGCTTCGCAACGTCATCGAGCGTGCGGTTCTTTTCTGCCGGGGCCAGGAGGTGACCGTAGACGAGCTGCCGCCTAATATTCGGGGCGGCGTACAGGCATCTGCGGTCGGCGAAACCTCCCCGGTGATGCCCATGCACGATGCTGTTGAGCGAGCCGAAGTCGATGCCATTCGTGCGGCTCTGAGCGCGACCCAGGGCCGGCGTGCGGATGCCGCCGAACTGCTCGGCATCAGCCGCAAGACCCTGTGGGAGAAAATCAAACACCTCGAAATCGCGGTCGACTGACAGCGGCCCGAGTCCGCGCCCGAGTCCGCGCCCGCGTCCGAAAAATGCCTTATCTCGGTTCGTCTCATGCTTGTGAAACCCCCGACAAATAGCCGCTATACTGTCTCTGTTTGGGTTCGGGGGGAGTGCCGATGAGGGTTGTCAGAGCGTCGATACTGCTGACCGTGGCGATCTCCGCGGTGATGACCGCTCCGGTCTTAGCGGAAGACGGCACAAAGGACGAACCGAACCCCCTGCGCGTCTTCTATGACCAGGGATTCCGCTTCGCGACCTCGGATGGGGCGTTTTCCCTCCGTATCAACGGCCTGCTCCAAACCCGTTACTCCTATGTCGATTACGATCCTATGATTCGTTTCAACCAGGAGGACTACTCCAACTTCTTCGTTCGCCGCGCCCGGCTGTATTTTTGGGGTAACGCCGGAAGCGAGCGATTCACCTACTTCATCCACGTCCAACTCGAACCCAATCAGGCGATCAACGCCAACGACCTCTGGGTCGAGTACGAGTTCTCGGATCTGCTCCGTCTCGGAACAGGTCGTATGAAGATCAGCTATGGGCTCGAGTTCATGAACTCGGGCTCCGCCCTCGGTATGGTGGAGCGGTCACTGATGTACGGCGAAACCGACATCGATCTCGGTTCGGTCACCAAACAGGGGCCCCGCTATCCAGGCGGAGGCACCGAACGCTTCGGTCTCAGTTGGTACGCATACACCGGTTTCGCCACGGGCGGCATGACCCTCTACCGGTCCCAGGGGATTCAACTCAGAGGGCACAAGGGTTCCGACTCCACCTCCACCTTCGAGTATCAGGTTGGCGTCTGGCAGGGCCGGAGCACGACCAGTCTTTCCAACGGCGGCAGCGGCCATCTTCTGGCAGCGCGGGTCGGGTATCACCCATGGGGTTTCGTGGATTGGCGGGTTGTGGGGGACGTTGCCCACTCACCGCATTTCAAGCTGGGCATGATCGGTTCCATCTATACGAACTCGAGTGAGACGGTTCACGCGTTTGACGAACGGGGCCACAACCTGGCCGCCGTCGCCCACTATCGGGGGTGGTCGGTCGACGCCGAGTGGGGCACCGAATCATACAACTTCGACGAGTTCGCGGATGATTTCGACCGCGAGGGTTGGCGGGTCGCGGTCGGTTGGTACGTGGTGCCGCGCAAGCTCGAGTTGCGGGTCCGTCGCGCTGCGATCACCCGGCTCAAAGATCCGACCTTCCAGACCGCGAACGAATCAGGCCTCGGGACCGTCCAGGTGCTGGATGGAGATGGGTGGACACCTGCGATCGAGGCAAAGATCTCAGAGACCTCGGCGGCGGTGAGTTACAGGCTTCCGGGATGGCGCAACAAGGTGGCGCTTGACGTCTCACGTCTCGAGCGGTCCTTCGCCGCCGATCCCGACGCGATCCTCAACGGCGTCCCGAACCCGATCACCAAAGCACCCAACCAGATCGACACCCGCGTCCGCGCGATGGTGCAGCTCGTATTCTAGTTTTGAGTTCTCAGTTTTGAGTTTTGAGTTATCCCCCACCCACCCGGAATCAGCAGTTTAGTTGCCGGGCGGGAACTCAAAATTCATAACTCAACACTCACAACTCTACGTGTTGAGACCGAGGCGGGATCCATCGTATTGATCCTTCATGACCTCTTCGCACCAAACCTGATTTTCGAGATACCACTGGATGGTAGCCCTCAGACCTGTGTCAAAGTCGTAGGTAGGCTTCCAGCCGAGCTCGGACGCGATGCGGTCGGCATCGATGGCATAGCGCAGGTCATGGCCTGGCCGGTCGGCCACGAACTCCACAAGCCCTCTGCGGCTCTCGCCTCCAGCAAGAGGCCGTAACTCATCGAGGATGTCGCACACCCCGCGGACCACTTCGAGGTTGGTTCGCTCGTTATGTCCGCCGATGTTGTACGTGCGGCCGGGCTGGCCCCGATGAACGACGAGGTTGAGAGCGCAGCAGTGATCTTCAACGTGGAGCCAGTCGCGGATGTTGGCGCCCTTGCCGTAAACCGGCAGTTTCTTACCGGCGAGAGCATTGAGGATCATCAGCGGTACCAGCTTCTCCGGAAACTGATAGGGACCGTAATTATTGGAGCAGTTGGAGAGGGTGACCGGAAGACCAAATGTGCGATGCCAGGCGCGAACCAGATGATCGGCGGCGGCCTTGGAGGCGGAGTAGGGGCTGGAAGGGTCGTAGGGTGTGGACTCTGAGAAGAGGCCTTCTGAACCAAGCGACCCAAAGACCTCGTCGGTGCTGACGTGATGGAATCGGACGTCCTCGCGGTCCCGCCACGCCGAGCGAGCCGCCTCCAGGAGGTTGGCTGTGCCGCGGATGTTGGTGTCAATGAAGTCGATAGGGCCGTCGATCGAACGATCGACGTGGCTCTCGGCGGCGAGGTGGACCACTGTGTCGATGTCGTGCTCCGCGAAAAGCATTCGCACGGCATCGACGTCGCGGATGTCGGCGCGAACAAAGGTGTAGCGCGAACCGTGAGCCTCGGTGACGCCACCAAGACTGGCCAGATGACCCGCGTAGGTGAGGGCGTCGGCGTTGACCAGTCGCAGCTCCGGATCGGCGGCGAGGGCTGTACGCACGAAATTGCTGCCGATGAACCCGGCGCCACCTGTGACCAGCATCGAGCGGGGACGATGGGTCGCTTCGCTCACGGCGCGTACACCGGGAGGTCATTGGTCGCCACATCGGCTAGAGACCGCCAGCCGAGATCCCGCTCCGAAAGGAGGGGGTCGAGACCCTCGAGCGGCCAGTCGATGCCGATCTCCGGGTCGTTCCAAGGTAGGCCCCGTTCGTCCTTGGCGCTGAAGAAGTCGGAGCATTTGTACTGAAATTCGGCGACATCCGACAGCACCAGAAACCCGTGAGCAAAGCCTGCTTCAGCGAAGAGGGATAACCGGTTTTCCTCGCTCAACTCTGCACCTGCCCATTTTCCGAAGTTCGGGCTGCCGCGGCGGATGTCGACGACGACGTCGAAGACACGGCCGCGCGTTACCCGTACCAGTTTGGCTTGAGCGTGTCCGATTTGGTAGTGGAGTCCGCGCAGCACGCCACGGGATGATTGCGAGTGGTTGTCCTGGACGAAATCGTGGGCGATGCCAAGCTCGGCGAGGTTTCGGCGGTTGTATGACTCCATGAAGAAACCGCGGCTGTCCTCGATGACCTTCGGTGTGAGCAGCTTGACTCCGGACAGTGGTTCGTCAACCACCTGCACTTTTGTTCTCCGCTCGCTCCAACACCTCGGCCAGATAGGTCCCGTAGCTGGATCCGGATGCCGCGTCGGCTTCGCGCCGGAATTCCTCTTTGCTGATCCAGCCCTTGGTCCAGGCAATCTCTTGCAGGCAGCCAATCTTGAGGCCCTGGCGCTCCTCAATTGCCTCGATGTAGGTCGAAGCCTCGATCAGGCTGCGATGGGTGCCGGCGTCGAGCCAGGCGAACCCGCGATCCAGCACCGTCACCTTGAGTCGATTCTGTTCGAGGTAGCGACGGTTGAGATCGGTGATCTCGAGCTCACCACGCTCGCTCGGCTCGAGATCGGCGGCCAGATCGCAGACATCTGGGCCGTAGAAATAGAGGCCGGGTACGGCAAGGGAGCTGCGCGGTTTCTCCGGTTTCTCCTCGATCGAAATAGCGTTGCCGTTGTCGTCGATCTCGACCACGCCGTACCGCTTGGCGTCGCGCACCCGATAGCCGAAGATGTGGGCGCCGTCCCTCAGGGTGGCGCACTCGGTCAGTGTCTCAGACAGCCCCGGTCCGTGCAGGATATTGTCTCCGAGGACCAGACACGCCGACGAGCCGTCCAAAAACTCCCGTCCAAGCACAAATGCCTGGGCGAGGCCCTCGGGTCGAGGTTGTTCGCAGTAGTCGATCTGCATCCCGAAGCGGCGGCCGTCGCCGAGGAGTTCGCGGAACGACGGCAGGTCGCGGGGGGTGGAGATCATCAGTACCTCACGCAGCCCGGCCCGCATCAGCAAGCTCAACGGGTAGTAAACCATCGGCTTGTCGTAGACAGGCAGGAGCTGCTTGCTGATGACCTGAGTTACGGGGTGGAGGCGGGTGCCTGATCCGCCCGCGAGGACGATGCCTTTCGTGCTGCTACTCATCGGCGCAAAGATAACACAGGGCGCTGAAACGAATTAGGAATTAGGAATGAGGAATTCGGAATTTCCATCTGGCTTCCCTTCCGCCTCGGCGAGCCTTTCCGTGGTTTCCCGTGCAGGCCGACTTCAAACTGGGTTTCTTCTGGCACAGCAGCCAGCCCGCAGCTTCGAGACTCTTCATCGACCGGTCGGGAGCCCTCGTGAGGTGGGACCCGGAGAGCGGCGAACTGATTCACGTGATCGGTGGGACGGTCTAATCCCTATCGCTATCGAAAGTTCCGTTGAATTCAAAGTTCCGATAGCGATCCCGATAGCGAACAAACGCGATTCTCGGGAACAGACTACCTCCAGTATGCGTAGTCATGATTGGAGGAAAAGATGTGGACCTTCATTCTCTGGTTGATTCTATTCGTGGTGTGCTGGCCGTTAGCGTTGCTGGCTCTGGTGCTCTACCCGATCGTGTGGCTGGTGCTCCTGCCGTTCCGCCTTCTGGGCATTGCGGTGGACTCAGTTTTCAAGTTCTTGCACTCGATTCTGCTGCTTCCGGTACGAGTTCTACGCGGCCCCACAAAAGCGAGCGCATAACAGCTGTTTTGAAGCC
>JACXWA010000087.1 GCA_014764485.1 Candidatus Sulfomarinibacter kjeldsenii | reverse complement strand
CCCGGTGCGGGCAATGATCCGCGGCAACTGGGCTTCGAACTCCAGATCGAGATCGACCACGCCACCCGGCTCCACGATCCTCGGCAGCGGAACGCTAATGACGGTGAAGTCATCTGGGTTGTCGTCGTCCGGTCGTACGAATTCCATCGTCGGCAGGAGGTCGCTGCCATCATCGAAGACCAGCCGTTCGATCTGGATCCAACCCCAATCCCCGCCGGATTCGGTCCGATTGCGCAGAGACCCCCACTGAAGCTCGCGCATGAAGGTGGTCTGCGAGCCGGCAAAAGCGTTGAGGTAGAGGTGAAAGTAAAGCTCGTCGGTCGCGGCGTCCGTGCGGTTGGTCCAGCGGATCGTCTCGACACCTTCGAGGCGATGGGTTTCGGGGTCGAGGGTCACCTCAATCTCGTAATCCACGATTTCGACATCGGCCGGTGGTGTGGCGGCCCACAGGCTGCCGGCCACCGCGAGGGCGACCAGGAATAAACCGCAACGGCCCGCGACTCGTATGATCACAATGGAAGTGTACCCCGGGCTGAATGATCAGGCCGGGCTATAGTGGCAGTGAATATGTTGAATCGAAGAGCTCTCATCATTCTGTTTGCGATGCTGATCGCGGTCGTCAGCGACGCCGGCGAGGTGAAGTTCTCTCTCGATCTCGACGGCCACAAGTGGACGCCGAACCAGGATGTCCGCACGAGGGCCCGGCTTGCCGAATGGAACGATCCCATGGGGCGCATGATGTATCACTTCAACCAGCAGCAGGCGTGGATCATGCGCGGCACGATGCCGGGAGCGGAACGCAACACCGGGGTTGCGGTACGCATGAAGGCCCAGAACGGCATTCCTCTCCAACTGGTCGCTTCGACGATTCAAGGAAGTCTGGACCTCGCACAACAGAATCTGGTCCGTCTCGGGCCGCGGCAGGTGAGCGACGAGGAGCTTGCCTCGATGTCGTTGGAGGAGCAGATGACCGAGTTGCTCAGCCGGCGGTTGGTTCCGCAGTAGAGCAGCCACTCAAAGCTGTCAGCTCTCAGCCGTCCTCTCGAGTTTCAGATAAGCCGCGGAGCGGCGACATATGCATAGCCTGGGGCGTGAGCCCCAGGAACAGCGCAATCAATCAACGGAAAAGCCCCCGAAGGGGGCGACAGATTGTCCGCCTGCGGTATTAGCCCCGGTGCCCCAAGGCCCGTGGGTGCTGTTCACCTTGTAAAATAGGCATCACCACAAAGGCACAGAAACACAGAGAAGATCACAGAGGATTTTCCTATACGGCGCCGGGTGACAGGTGGATCTCGCTTTCCAGCATCTCGATGGGTTCCCGAGCGCCACGCGAAATATTTTCTCTGAGGCGCTCTCTGTGCCCTCTGTGTCTCTGTGGTTCAGACGGTGTGAAACGGCGAACAAAGGAACGGTGACAGAAAAACGTAGGGATTTGCTGCAGCTCACGCTGCAGCCGCAATCTGTCGCCCCTTCGGGGCTTCTTTCCTTTTTTCTTGCCCATACCTGGGGCTCACGCCCCAGGCTAAATGTCTGTCGCGCCTCCGGCGCTCTCCGCTAACCGATTTGCTCAGCCGGCGGTTGGTGCCTCGGTAGTAGCCGAAGGGCGGGGATAAACCACGCCCCTACGATAGAGGTTGTAGGCGCGTCCTTTAGGGCGCGCGAGAAGCGCATTGAGAAACTCGTTGGCGGGCCCTGAAGGACCCGCCTACAAAGAGAAGCTCAGAGCATGGCTTTGAGGTTTTTGGACACTTTGAAGCGAACACTTTTCGACGCCGAAATAGTGATCGCCTCGCCGGTCGCCGGGTTCCTGCCGACCCGCGCCGGCCGTTTGGATATCTGGAAGGTGCCAAAATTCGGGACCGTCACCTTGTCATTCTCCGCCAGGGCTTCGCTCACGAGCTCGAAGAAGAGATCGTAGGTCATCGCGACCTGGGTCTTGGGGTATCCGGTGAGTTCAGCAACCCGTTCTACGAGCTCAGCCTTGCCAGCCATCGATCCTCCTCATCAGAGCGTTGCAGCTCTCATCGACCGTACCCCCACCCACAGGCCCGGTCAAGACGAGGTCGGTCGTGGAATACCCGTTCCTCCACCGGCGTTTGTCCCGGTACCATGCTGTTGAAGTCAATGATCCTTGGAACGATCACGATCTCATCAATGTTGATGTCTGCCGCGATCGGATACGCCGGAGGAGGAGAGATGATTCCTGTCGGACAACCGTTTGTCGATTTCGAACTCGAAGCCCAGGATGGCACCACGGTATCGAGCGCCGATCTCGAGGGGCGGCCGTTTCTGCTCTTCTTCTATCCAAAGGCCAGCACCCCCGGTTGAACGCTCGAAGCCAACCAGCTGCGGGACAGCTGGAACGAACTCCAGAAACTCGGCATCGAAGTTCTCGGTGTTTCGTATGACTCTCCGGAGAAGAACAGAAAATTTGCCGAGAAAAACGCTCTGCCGTTCCGCCTGCTCAGCGACCGCGACCACGAACTGGCGAAGGCGGTCGGCGCCGGACGCGCTTTGATCCCGCTCGCCAAGCGCATCTCGTATCTCGTGGGAGCGGATGGCACGGTGTTGGTGGCATACCCCGACGTCAAACCGTCAGCGCATGCGCAAGAAGTTATCGAAGACTTTCGAACGTTGAGTTCGATGTGAGTTGATTCATGCAGGCACAGTTGATAGCGATAGCGAACACCCCAACAAAAAACCGGAGCCCTCTCGGGCTCCGGTGTCATTCGAAGTACTGAGACTTTAGATCGCAACCGAATACGTGTGAACATCGCGCTGCGGATAGGGGATCGAACAACCGGCTGCCTCGAGGCCTTCCTTCAGGCTGCGGTTGAGGTCGAAGCGAAGCGGCCAGCAGTCGGCCGCGTTGCACCAGGGTCGGACGACGATGTCGACCGACGAGTCACCGAGGTTGGAGACCGCGATCTGCGGTGCCGGATCGGCCAGCACCCGCTCGTCCGCGACAACAATCCTCTGAATCGTGTCCATCGCCGTTTGGATGTTGTCGTCATAAGAGATGCCCATGACCATATCGACGCGCCGGGTCTCGTAACCGTTGAAGTTGGAGATCGTCGATCCATAGATCTGCGAGTTGGGCACCGTGATTCTGATGTTGTCAGGGCTTTTCAGCGTGGTGGCGAAGATACCGATCTCCATCACAGATCCAGTGATTCCACCTGCGTCCACGTAATCACCCAGGTCAAAGGGTCTGAAGATCAAAAGCATCACGCCGGAGGCGAAATTTGAAAGCGTCCCCTGCATCGCGAGACCGACCGCCAGACCGGCGGCACCAAAGATCGCCACCACGGACGTGGTGGCCACGCCGAGCCGGTTGAGGGCCGCGATCACGACGACCGCCATGACCGCCCAGTAGACGAGCTTGGCGACGAAGGGCACCAGGGTGGCATCGACTTCGCCACGCTCGAGGCCCGTTCGGGTCAGTTTCCGCACCCACCCGGCCGCCATGCGGCCGACAACGAAAATGATCAGCGCGGCGAGGACCGGGCGGTAGTTCGCGGCCACCAAGGCCCATGCTGAATCGAGAATCTGTTGAATTTGTTCGATGAACATCACTCCTCCTTTTCAATCAGTGGGTCCGGGACTCCCGGAACCGTCAGAAGTTGAAGACCACCGACGCTGTCGAGGTCGTATCAGTACTCTTGGCGTCACCGATCGGCTGGTTGCGGTGGCGAATCTCGTATCCAAATCGGAGCGCCAACCAGTCGTTGACGGCCGCCTCGATCGCGGTGAGCGAATTCATTCTCCAATCGGCCGACACATCGAAGTTCGGCAGGTAGACCAACCGCTCCGTGAGCTTGGAGTTCGCACCGAGCTTCCACTCCCAGGAAAGACCGAAGAGACCGCCGGCAAAGTCCACGTCCTCGTTGGGTGGCACCCGATCCTCCCAGGTGTAAGCGAGGCCCATGTCGAAAGACAGCAAATGGCGTTCGCTTTCCACCGCGGTGTAAATGGCACCCGCCGAAGCGACGGACTGTGAGTCGAATCCAGCGAATGGGTCTTTCGCCCACGCCAGACCGCCATAAACGTCCCAACGCTTGGCGAGTTTGCGAATTGCTCGCGCGGTCGCGAGGTAGTTTTCCGCAGTCTGCACACCCTGATCTTCGGCCCGGTTGCCGCGAGCTGCAAAGCTGAAGCCCCACGGTGCCGGCTTGCTTTCGAGCCCAAAGTCCAGCCCGATCGTTGAGGTGTCGGTATTACCACTGGTCGCAACCCACGCCAACCCGAGCGACCCTACCCACTTCGGCTCCTTTTCCTCCTCTTCGGCCCCTGCCTCCTGGGCAAATATCGGAGCCGCACCCAGGGCACCAATTACGCCGAATATCAAAATCAGCCGTTTCATAGAAAGAATCCTCCCAATCAATCAACGTTTCCCCTATTTATCTATTCCGTGGCGTAGGAGCGCCGGCGGTGTCGGGCCGGGATATGTCTCAATTTAGCAGAGCGCGGCGAATCATCAAGATCGCTCCTCGTTCAGCGCTATAATTCTGACGTGCCCATCGAAAGTTCAATATTGGACGAAATGCCATGAAGCCAAGCAGGGTCTTCGTAGCAACCGAAAGCGCCGGTCCGCGCGCCCGCCTGGTGGCGGTGTTGGTGGCGGTGGTGGCCGGGTTGGCAGTCGCCGTCATCCAGAACGTTGTCGAATGGCAAGGTGACCGTCCCGATTACCTCCTGCTGGCCGGCTTCAACGCTTTTTTGGCATCTCTCGCAACCTGGTTCTTTCACATTCGCTGGCGACTTCTCGGCGACTCCTTTGACCGCCATGTGCGGAACGTATTTTTGCCGATCGCGTGCCATTTTCTGTTTTTGCTCGCGCTCGAGGCACTCCTGGAATCTAAGGATCTGGCCAACGCTTTTGTCGGTTTTTCGTGGGTGGTCTCGCAGACCCTGGCTGCGGCAGTCCTCCTTTTTACGTTCCGCGGGGGGAGGGAGCACGGTTCCGGCCGCCGCGCCCTGCGTACCTCTGCAGCATTGCTTTTCGCGGTCACGGTGTGGACGGTCTTCGCTTTTCTGAGTAACCACAACCTGGTAACCGGCATCGGTCCTCTCGAGGCGGGACTGGCGAGCGTCTTTCTCCTTGCCGGTGTGATTCCCATGCTGGGCGGCCGCGAGCAGCGTCAACCTCGCGAGGTGTGGCTCACCGTTGCCTTCCTGCTCAGCGCCATCGCCCATATGAATCTCGCCTGGTCGCGGCAACTCTATGATTCTCCCTTTATGTGGGGCTACGTCCTACTCGGCTTCAGTCTTGCCACGCCGACGGTCGGTGCAGTCTTCGAGAACGTCACGCTGCTCGAATCGCAGACTGCCCTCTCCGATCATGCCAAGCGCCTCCGACACAGGATGGAGATCCTGCTCAACACCCTGCCTGTCCTGGTCATGTCGGTCGATCGTAATCGTCAGGTCCGCTATGCCAACCGTGCCGCGAGCAACCTGTTTTCCGGGTCGCAAAGCCCAGGCGAAACCGATTACGGTTCGACCTGGCTGGACCGAATCCACCCTGCCAACCGGCCGCAGGTTTACTCGGCAATCCCCACGGTTCTCGAAGGTGGAAGGGGAATCTGGGAGGAACTGATACGAGTCGAGGACGCCGACGGCAATGTGCACTGGCTCAATACTCAGATGCAACCGGTCGTGGATCCGGTGGTCAACGAGACCCTGATTCAGGTCGTGGCGATTGACGTCACCGATCTCCACCTCGCACGACAGGCAGCGGAAGCCCGCCAGGCCCGCCTCGCCTTTCTCTCCAATCTCGCTCAATCAATGGCGGGCGAGGTAGAAGAACAGAAAATCCTCGACCATTTCCTCGAGATGGGCCGCGGGCTCTTACCCCTGCGTTCGCTACTGCTCTATCGACCGCTGTTGGACGGCAGCGGTATCCGGCTCGAAACCGGCTCGGGCCCCGGGATCGAGGCGTTCGAAAAAGATCGTTTCAGCCCGATTTTGGCGGGCGATCATCCCTGCTGGATTGCCTTCACAAAAGGGACCCCGCAGACAGTTTCGGCCTCAGCTGCTTTGCCGCAAGAGCTCGCCAACTGGCTTTCTTCCGAGCACCAAATTCGGCACCTCAACTACCTGCCGCTGACGGCAGCCGGTCGATCCGCCGGTGTCCTCCTCACCACTTCGAACACCGCCCTCGACCTCACAATTGACGATGTCGACCTTCTCACCCAGGCAGGTTTCCTGCTCGGCGGCGCAGCTTCTCTGTCGCTGCTCGTGCGCGAGCTCGACGAACAGCGAGCCGTCGCTTTCGAGGCATCACGCCTGAAATCGGAGTTCCTCGCCAACACCTCACATGAGCTTCGCACGCCACTGACTGCAATCCTCGGCTTCCTCCGCCTGATCATGGACGGCGCGGTCAAGGACCCCGAAAAGCAGAGAGAGTTCCTGACCATCGCCCACGAGTCGGCGGAGAGCCTGCTCAACATCATCAACGACGTACTCGACCTCGCCAAGATCGAAGCGGGGCGTCTGGAGATCCACTTTGCGCCGGTACCGGTGCGCACCATCCTTGACGACGTCCAGACCCTGTTCAAGCACCAGATGAAGAGCAAGGGCCTGAAATTCAACATCGAGATTGCGGACAGGAAGCTCGTCATCTGGGCTGACCCGGACCGGACATCTCAGATCCTTACCAACCTCCTTTCCAATGCAATGAAGTTCACTGATCGGGGGGGCTCGATCACCATTGCCTGCAGGGAAGAGAATCGGCTAGTCGTTTTCACCGTCAAGGACACTGGACTCGGGATGGTTCAGGAGGAGCTCGAGAAAGTTTTCTCGTCGTTCTACCAGATCGATGGATCCACCACCCGTCAACGGGGCGGCACCGGCCTCGGTCTGGCCATTTCGCGGCGTCTCGCCGACCTCATGGATGGCACCCTCGATCTCGATAGCGCGGGGGCCGGAGAGGGTACGTCAGCTCGACTGACCCTGAGGGAATTTGCCTCTGAGCATGACGGCACCAATCCGGAGATCCGGGTCCCGATGTAGTCTCGATCGGAAGAAAAACCACAGAGTCACAGAGGGCACAGAAGGAACGCCACAGAGAGAACAGTTCGTGTGGCGCTCAGTCACTCATCGCGGTTCTACGACGCTGGGGATCTCGTCGCCCAGGGCCACCCGAGAAAAACCTCTGTGTTCTTCTCTGTGTATCTCTGTGACTCTGTGTTTTCTCATCTGTTCAAGTCTAAAAATGTCGCCGCTTCGCGGCTGATATCCTCTTGACAGGGCAAAGAATTCATGTATATTCCTAAATGGTTATGAAGTAATGAGGAACGGAGGATGCAGATGCGCACGTACCCTCTCATTTTGATTCTGGTGATCGCTGCCACCACCGTCGGCGCCCAGGAACTCACCCTCGACGCGGCGGTCGACGCGGCATTGGTCAACAACCCTGAGGTCATGGCCGCGAGAGAGCGTGCCGCAGCAGCTGCGAAACGACTCGACGGAGGCAAGAGCCATCGCCTCCCGAAGATCGGCCTCAGCGAGAGCTTTGTCTACACCAACAACCCGGCGGAGGTCTTCGCGCTCACCCTCAACCAGGGCAGATTCGATATGGAAGAGTTCTTCCTGTCGGATCCCAACAATCCGGACCCACTTTCGACATTCATAACAACGTTGGATTTCGAGCTTCCGATTTACACCGGCGGCAAGCTCTCGGCGCGGGTTGGACAGGCCGAAGCAATGGCCACCGCCGAGGACTATTTATTCGCCCACACACGAGAAAAGGTCATCTTCGAAACGATGACCGCCTACGTCAACCTCGCCAAAGCGCGCGAGCACAGGGAGCTCCTCGAAAAGGCGCGGTCAACGACAGCCGAAAACGTCAGACTGGCGGAGAAATACGCCGCCGAGGGCTTGATCCTCGATGCTGATGTTCTCCAGGCTCGTGTCTACCTGTCCGAGATGGACGAGTTTTTGACCCAGGCCACCAACGGTGCACGGCTCGCGGAGGCCGCCCTCAACTTTCAGATGGGTGCGGATCAAACACAGCCACGAGCGCTCGCACCTCTCTCCCCTGCGATGCCCGTGGTCGGTGATGTCGACGACTGGGTCGCCGCTGCGGTCGAAGACCGACGAGACCTCGCCGCCGCTCGACGCAAACTCGACGCGGGTCGGCTCGAGGAAAAGGCAGCGCGTCCAGGCTATTTCCCGGAGATCGCTGTTTTGGGCAACTACTCCCTCTATGACGACAAGCTCTTTGGTTCGAACGGTCACAATGGCTCGGTGATGGCGGTAGCCAGGATCAATCTCCTGGGAGGCGGCACGAACACCGCCGCGCGAGCCGCCGCACGCCACGAATCCGCCTCCTTCGAAGCCGACATCCGTCGCTTCGAAGAAGGGGTGCGGCTCGAGGTACGGCAGGCGTGGCTAGACCTGCACACAGCCGGTATTCGCCACACCACAGCGAAGAGCACGCTGAAGGCAGCGGAGGAGGCGGTGCGGGTCCGGGAGAGCCGTTTCAGGCAGGGCCTGGACAAGATGATTGACCTGCTCAATGCAGAAACCGGTCTTCGCGAGGCCGAGATGCGCGAGCTCATCGCACGTTACGACGTCGCCCTCGACACCAACCGTCTCCGGTACGTGTCAGGCTCATCGTTGATTGACACGACGGAGGATTCCAAATGAACGCGCGTAGATTCATCTCCATAGTTTTCCTGGCCACTCTGGCTATTGGTTTGACGGCCTGCGGCCACGACGAACCGGAGCTGGCCAAGGCCAATCTAAAGCCTCTCAGCGTCGAGGTTGCGGAGGTCGAGCGGATCACCGAGGCCCATCCGATCGAGGTCCGAGGTGTCGTCCAACCGACCCGTCAGTCCTCGGTTTCGAGCCGCGTGATGGGCCCCGTGGTCAAGCTCAACGTCCGTGCCGGCAGCACGGTTTCCAAAAACCAGATTTTACTCGAGATCCAACCGGAGGCTTCGGCGGGCCAACTCGGCCAGGCTCAGGGCGCTCTGGCTCAGGCCGAGGCGTCGCTCGCAATGGCCGAACGGAACTACAAGCGCTTCAAGGCCCTCCACGCCGACAACGCGGCGTCAGAGCTCGAGCTCGATATGGCGAAAATGCAGTACGAACAGGCTCGGGGCGCAGTCGAACAGGCCGAAGGAGCGGTTCGCTCCGCTTCATCAGTGGCTCATGAATCGACGGTGCGTGCACCCTTTGCCGCCCGGGTCGTCGAGACCCTGGTTGAGGTCGGCGACCTCGCGACCCCCGGTCGTCCCCTCGTCCGCGTCGAGAGCCTCCTAGGCCAGCAGATGTGGCTCAGCGTTCGTGAGAATGACATCGGCCGCGTCACCATCGGTGATCAGATCGAGATGAGGCTCGATGCACGATCGGACCTTGGCACGATTGCCGGCGAAATCCAGGAAATCGTGCCCTCGGCAGATCCAGCAACCCACACCTTCATCGTCAAGGCCGGCCTCGGCCAGACAGACGTACCAACCGGCTTCAGCGGCCGAGCAACGATCAGCGGAGACATCACCGATCGAATCGTCGTTCCGATCGGCGCCGTCCACAATCGAGGCGGCCTCGAACTGGTGATTGTTCGTGCAGCAGATGGCAGCGCCCGAACACGGGCCGTGACCACTGGCGGCACCCTCAGTGACAATCGGGTCGAGATCCTCTCAGGACTCGACGCCGGTGACTCCGTGGTCGTCAATGCGCCCGGACCAGTTGCCGACGGCACCCCCCTGGAGCTTGGACGATGACTCCCGGCAACCCCAACACGCCGGCTGGGGACGGAACACCGTCCAATTCGGAGATCGAACAGGCTCGTCGTGAAGCCCTGCGGCTGAAAATGACCCGCCGCAAGCTCGGCTTGGCGGGTCGCATTGGGCAGTCTTTTCTCGATTCCAAACTGACGCCACTGATTGTTGTCGCGTCGCTGCTGCTCGGCCTCTTCGCGATCATCGTGACCCCGTCGGAAGAAGAGCCGCAGATCAAGGTGCCGATGATTGACGTCATGGTCGGCTTCCCAGGCGCCACCGCCGAGGAGGTCGAACATCGGGTGATCACACCGCTCGAGAAACTCCTCTACGAGATCGAGAACGTCGAGTACATCTACTCCATATCGAATCCTTCGGGCGGGCTCATCATCGTCCGGTTCCTGGTCGGAACCGACCCTGACCAGGCCGCAGTTCGGGTCCACACCAAGATCCAGTCGGCGATCGACAGTATGCCCCCCGGCACCATGCAGCCAGTCGTCAAACCACGGACTATCGACGATGTTCCCGTCGTCGCCTACACCCTGTGGAGTCCCGAAGCATCGTCGTCCGAGCTGCGCCAGGTGGCCGACGAACTCAAGGTCGAGCTCACCCGCCATCCGAGGGTCGCGCAGGTTTCGGTCATCGGCGGCCAGCGCCGCGTTCTACGGGTAGATTTCGACCGTGAAGCGCTGGCTTCTCGCAACATTTCCATCCTCCAGGCCTACGGTGCGTTGCAGAGCCTCAACTGGCGATTGCCGGCCGGAAGCACGTCCATCGCCAACTCGGAGGTGGTGGTGGACGTCGGCCAGTTCCTGACCAACGCCGATGAAGTGGGCGACGTTGTTCTCTCCTCCCACGGCGGCCGACTCGTCTACCTCAAGGATGTGGCACAGATCACCGATGGCCCAGAGGAGCCTGCCTCATACGTGTGGCTTGGAACCGGACCCGCGGCACCCGAAAAGGGCCTCGACACGGTCGGTCTGGACCTGCCGGCAGTCACTATCGCGGTGGCAAAGAAACCCGGGACCAACGCCGTCGACATGGTTGCTGACCTCGACCGCATGCTCGACCGGCTTGCCGGAAGGGTGATCCCCTCCAACGTGGAGATCCTCAAGACCCGCGACTATGGGGCCACAGCTGACGAGAAGGCCGATGAACTCCTCAAACACCTTTATTCCGCCACCATCGCCGTGATTCTCCTGATGTGGATCACCCTTTCGTGGCGTGAGGCCTCCGTGGTGGCGGTTGTGATCCCTGTGACCCTGGCGCTGACCCTCGCGGCCTCCTACTTCTTCGGCTACACGCTGAACCGGGTCAGCCTCTTCGCGCTTGTCTTTTCCATCGGCATTCTCGTTGACGACGCCATCGTGGTGGTGGAGAACATCCACCGGCACATCAAGCTGAAATGGGCCGGTGCAAAACAGACAACGATTTTTGCCGTCGATGAAGTCGGTAATCCGACCATCCTCGCCACCTTTGCCATCATCTCGGCCCTGCTGCCGCTGGCCTTTGTCCGCGGCCTGATGGGTCCCTACATGCGGCCGATCCCGGTCAACGCATCGGCGGCCATGCTCTTCTCGCTCATGGTGGCTTTCACGATCTCGCCGTGGATGGCATACCGGCTCTTCCGCAAAGAGTCGAAAAACAGTGGCGACGATCCTACCGGCGAGCTGCCGGAGGGCACCGAGATCCCGAAGGAAGGCAGGATCTCGAGGCTCTACTCATGGGTCATGGATCCCATGATCAAGCGCTCTCTCGTGCGCTATATCTTCCTGGCCGGTGTGGCCACGCTGCTGATCGCTGCCATGGGAACCGTGGCGGTTGGCTTCACCACAGTCAAGATGCTGCCTCACGACAATAAATCCGAGCTGCAGGTTGTGATCGACGCACCCGAAGGATTTACTCTCGAACAGACGAATGCCGCCGCTCGCGAGCTCGCTTACCAGTTCCGATCCATGCCCGAGGTCATCGATTTCCAGATTTACGTTGGGACCTCTGCGCCGTTCAACTTTAACGGCCTGGTGCGCCACTACTTCCTGCGCTCCGGCAGTAACCTGGCCGACATCCAGGTCAACGTTGTTCACAAGCACAAGCGCGCCGACAAGTCGCACGCGCTCGCCAACAAGGTGCGGCAGATGCTGCTGCCCACCGCGGAAGCCCTCGGCGTTGACATCAAGGTAGCGGAGATCCCACCCGGTCCGCCGGTGCTCTCGACGCTCGTGGCAGAGGTCTACGGGCCAACGTTCGACGGCCGCCTCGAAGTGGCGCAGCAGGTGAAAGAGGTCTTTGCCACCACCGACGGTGTCGTCGATGTGGACTGGGAGGTGGAGGCAGTCGGACCGCGGGTCGATGTCCTCGTCGACCGAGAAAAGGCCATGCTGGCAGGGATCACAGCCGAGCAGGTGGTGCGTACCCTCCGGGTCGCACTCGATGGCGCCGAGGCCGGTCTTATCCACGATCCGACCAACCGTGACCCGGTGCCAATCGTGCTGCGCCTCAATCGGTCACAGCGAGCGCACGTGGACGATCTCCTGCAGCTCACAGTACACGGCGGGGACGGCCGGATGGTGCCTCTTTCCGAGGTCACCACTGTGGTGGACCGCCAACGCGAACGCAGCCGTCACCACAAGAATCTCCAGCCCGTCACCTATGTCTACGGCGAGGTTGCCGGTCGTTTCGAGGCCCCGGTCTATGCCATTCTCGATATGGAATCTCGACTCGACGAGATCATGACACCCGACGGCGAGGCACTGGAGATCATCACCACGAGCCTGCCCGATGACAGCACCCGATACATCATGAAGTGGGACGGCGAGTGGCACATCACCTACGAGGTTTTTCGCGACATGGGGATTGCCTTTGCGGTGGTGATGGTCCTGATCTACGTTCTGATGGTGGGCTGGTTCAAATCCTTCATCACCCCGATCATCATCATGGTGCCGATCCCATTGACCCTGGTGGGCATCCTGCCTGCACACGGCGTCTTCGGTGTCTTTTTCACAGCAACATCGATGATCGGGTTCATCGCCCTGGCCGGTATCATTGTTCGCAACTCGATCCTGCTGGTGGACTTCATCAACCTCGAGCTCAAGGCCGGAGAGCCCCTCGAGCAGGCGGTGGTCAAGGCAGGCGCTGTCCGTCTTGTTCCGATTTTCCTGACCCAGCTGTCGACCATCGTCGGCGCCTCGTTCATGCTCTCGGACCCGATCTTTCAGGGCCTCGCCCTGGCCATGATCTCGGGGATCATTGTATCGACCGCCCTCACGCTGGGAGTGATCCCTGTGTTGTATTACGCATATCTGAAATTAGTTGGACCAGAAAACGTTGTGGAGATGGGCTGATGAAATTAGGAATGAGGAGTTAGGAATTAGGAATTACCGCCCACCCTCCCGTGGTCGCGTTGCAGGTGGGTGGCCGGAAATCCGAAATCCGAAATCCGAAATATGAACCTGGAGGATGAAATGACCGTCAACGAAGCACTACGCGCCATGGCCGGAGTCGTCATACTGTTATCGCTCGCCCTCGGCTACTGGGTCAGCCCATATTGGTATCTGTTCACCGCCTTTGTCGGCCTCAACCTACTGCAGTCGGCTTTCACCAAATGGTGTCCGGCAATGGCCATTTTCCGCAAACTCGGTCTTCGGGAGAGCTGAGGAGCGCACCGTGGGAGACGACATGAAGCTCTTGATGATTATTGTCGACACCGCATGCCGCGAGGAAGTCGAGGTCTTGTTCCAGCACAACGGCGTGACCGGCTACTCAGAGATCCCGAACGCGCACGGTGTCGGTGAGTCCGGGGTCCGCATGGGTTCGGGTGCCCATCCAAAGACGTCTTCGATCTTCTTCACAGTGGTCGAGGCCGACCAGGTAGCACCGCTCAAAAAGGCATTGAGCTCTTACTGCGACGCCTGCAAGAAAGACATGCGGATGATCCTATGGGGCGTCGAGGAGGTAGCTTGAATTATGCCTGACTGGCTCACCATCCTGCTTTTCATCGCCGCATGGTTGATTTTGCAACGGGTCGTCC
>JACXWA010000095.1 GCA_014764485.1 Candidatus Sulfomarinibacter kjeldsenii | reverse complement strand
GAAGTCAACCGCTACCGGCTGAAGCCGGTAGCGTGGAGTACGACTAAAGTCGATTTGTTCCGGCTGGCGCCGGCTGAAGGCTTCCCGCTGGAGCGGGCTGAAGGTGCTCACTCGGGCACCTCAACCTGGAAATCCGGATCAGTTGCCCCAGATGTGTGGCCTTCGATATACGCCTCGATCATCTCGTCAGTCACGGTGCCAGAGCTCGCACAGAAGTACCCGCGTGCCCATAAATGTTGGCCCCAGTATTGTTTCTTCAACACCTCAAACTCCTGCTGCAGCTTCCGAGACGCCCGACCTTTGATCCACTGCATGATCTTTGATGGCGAAAGCTGCGGTGGGCACGCCGCAAACACATGAATGTGGTCCTTCGATACCACTCCCTTGATGATCGTGATCTCCCGCGCTTCACATACTTCTCTGATGATGTCTCGCGCCCTCAACGCCACCACACCTGTCAGCACCGGATATCTATACTTCGTGACCCACACGAAGTGATACTTGATGTCTGTAACCGTGTGCCCTCGGTGCAAATACTCGCCCTTGCCCATCCTGCCTCCGCAAACCTAAGTCTAACTGCTGAAGCAGACCGGCTAAAGCCGGTGGATTGAACCAGCACTTGGGTATTCAAAGGTGATTCGTGCTTCTCTGTACAATACGCTCACGAAGATGCAGGATTTCTCTCACGCCAACCCCCTCGTTCCGCCTGAAGCAGTGAGCAGCTGGCTCGACGGTCTCCCGCAGCCGATCGCAGTCACCGGCGGTACTGGCTTCGTCGGCTCACACCTCGTGGACACGCTGTGCGCGGCTGGGATCGAGCCCCGCGTCCTGGTCCGTAACCCGGACGCACCGCGCTGGATCGCCGATGCGCCGGTGCGTTGGGTCGTCGGATCGTTGGATGATACGCAGGCCTTGAAGCGACTTGTCGACGGAGCGGGCACCGTCGTCCACCTGGCCGGTGTGTTGCGGGCCGGGCGCGAAATAGATTTCGACACGGGAAACCGCGTCGGGACGTCCAATGTCGTTTCCGCGATGCGAGAGGTTGCCGGGTCGGCGCGCCTTGTTCATGTCTCTTCTCTGGCCGGCGCGGGACCTTCACCGACTCCGGACGGGTTGGGCCCCGAGGTCGAACCGGCGCCGATCTCCTGGTACGGGCGATCGAAACTGGGTGCCGAGCTGGAAGCGCAGGCGTGGGAAGGTGATGGCGGTTGGGTCGTTCTCAGACCGCCGGCCATTTATGGTCCGCGTGACTCCGATGTCTTCGAGTTCTTTCGGATGGCCAGCCGAGGTCTCGTTGCCCTGCCAGGCGGGGAGCGCTGGCTGACGGTCGCCTGGGTGGGTGACGTCGTGCGGTCGATCTTTGCAGCCACGGCAGCTGAATCGAAATGCGTTTTCCATCTCGGCGAGCCGGATCCTCTTCTGCTCGATGACCTCATCGCGAAGCTCTGCGATGCGGGCGGTGTGCGGGCACGCGTGGTTCGGGTGCCGCCGGCGCTGGTGTCGGGGGCCGGGGCGATTGGCAGCGTTCTGCAGAGGCTGGGTTGGCGTCGGCTGGCTCTGACCTCTGACAAGAGCCGAGAGCTGCTGGCGAGGCACTGGACCGCACGAACCTCCGACAGCCTCGAAGCACTTGGCATCAAAGCTTCAACGCCGTTTCATGAGGGGGCGGCTGAGGCCTGGCTTTGGTACCGAAATCAAGGCTGGCTCCGGTAAGACGGGCGATGATCCTGCTATCATGACCGCGCTGCAGCGGGTGTCGAACCGACCGCTGTGTGGCCCGCGATGTTTGCGGACAACGGAGTGAATGTGGACGTCTTTCAGAAGTGTTTCGATTTCAAGCATGCGGACGCGGTCCGCGACACGGGGCTCTACCCATACTTCCGGACGATCAGCTCCGGCCAGGACCCGGTTGTGACGATGGATGGGCAGCGGGTGATCATGCTCGGCTCGAACAACTACCTCGGGCTGACCAATCACCCGGAGGTCAAACAGGCGGCGGCGGAAGCGCTCGAGAGTTATGGCACTGGTACGGCAGGTTCCAGATTTCTCAACGGCACCCTGGATATTCACGTCGAGCTCGAGGAGAAACTCGCCCAGTTCATGGGGAGCGAAGCCGCATTAACGTTTTCAACCGGGTTCGCGGTCAATCTTGGCGTCATTTCGAGCCTGATCGGTCGCAAGGACGTGGTGATTCTGGACAACCTCGACCACGCCTGCATTCTAGATGGTGCCCGCCTGTCATTTGGCAGAGTGCTGAAGTACCCGCACAACGACATGGATTCCCTCGAGGAGCGGTTGCGAAGCGTCGAGGACCAGCGATCCAAGATGATCGTTGTCGACGGAGTCTTCTCGATGGAGGGTGATCTTGCAGATCTTCCTCGGATCGTCGAGCTCAAGAACAAGTTCAACGCCCGCCTGATGGTTGATGACGCGCACGGTGTCGGCGTGATGGGCGAGCACGGACGCGGCACTATGGAGCATTTCGGGCTCGAAAACGAGGCCGATCTCGTGATGGGGACCTTTTCGAAGTCGCTTGCTGCAGTTGGTGGTTACGTGGTCGGTGACAGCAAGATCATCGACTTCATCAAGCACAACGCGCGCTCGCTGATGTTTTCGGCCGCCCCGCCACCGGCGTCTGTCGCATCGGTGATCAAGGCGATCGAGATCATCGAACGCGAACCCGAGCGCCGGCAGCGACTGTGGGACCACACCGACTACATGAAACACGAGTTCTCCACCATGGGCTACGACACCGGCGACTCGGCGTCGCCCGTGATTCCCCTGGTGGTGGGTGAGGACATGGCCGCTTACAAAATGACTCGCCGGCTGCAGGAGGAAGGAGTCTTCGTCAACCCGGTTGTTTCGCCGGCGGTGCCCGAGGGACGGGCCTTGATGCGGACCTCCTACATGGCGACCCACACTCGCGATCAACTCGACAGTGCCCTCGAAGCGTTCCGCAAAGTCGGACGTGAAATGGGAATCATCGGATGAAGGTGACAGTCGTTAAAGGGCGCGCCGATCTGGCGCGATTCATCGATTTTCCGTGGAAGGTCTACCGCGATGACCCGAACTGGGTGCCGCCGCTCAAGGCGTCGGTTCGCGCCCTCCTCGATGTCAAGAAACATCCGTTCTACGAGGGCGGCACGGGGGCCGAGGCCGAGCTCTTCATTGCTTTGGATGGTCGAGACGTTGTAGGACGCGTGGCTGGGATCCTCAATCACAACCACAATCGCGTGCACGAGGAGAACGTAGCTTTCTTCGGGTTCTTCGAGACGATCGATCGGCCTGACGTCGCCCATGAGCTTCTGACCGCCGTCGAGAAATGGGCCAGCAAGCGCGGCGCGACCGCCGTCCTCGGCCCCATGAACCCGTCGACAAATTACGAATGCGGTCTTCTGATCGAGGGCTTTGGGCGCCCACCTGCGCTGATGATGACCTACAATCCGCAATCCTATGTCCGGCTCATCGAGGGTGCAGGCTACCGCAAGGCTAAAGACCTGCACGCCTATATATCGCCTGTCCACGGCGCCAGTCTCGGCCGGCTACAGAAGCTCGCAGAGCGAACTCGGGCGCGGAACCCCGGGCTGACCACCCGCGGCGCCAACCTCTCGGACTTTCATGGCGAGGTCAAGCTGGTCCAGGAGATCTACAACGCCGCCTGGGAGAAGAACTGGGGCTTCGTGCCCATGACGGACTCCGAGATCGAGTGGCTGGCCAAAGAGCTCAAACCGCTGGTTCACCCCGAGCTCCTGCGGTTCGCCCTCTATGACGGCGAGCCGGTGGCCTTCCTCCTGACAATGCCGGACTGGAACCCGGTTCTGGCCGATCTCGACGGCTCGCCGCTGCGCCATCCGTTGCGGACTCTCAAACACGTTTTCAAAAGCAAACCCGAGACCATGGAGGGACTGCGCCTCTTCACCCTCGGCACGAAACCGGAGCACCGGAAGCGAGGCATCGAGGGCATTCTCCTGGGAGAGGGCCTCGAGAAGAGTATCGAGGTGGGCTACAAGTGGTGCGAGTACTCCTGGATCCTCGAGGACAACGAGCTCACCAAGCGCGCCGTTCGCCTCATGGATGGGGAGCTCTATAAGGTGTACCGCGTTTACGAGAAATCACTCTAGTGATTTCGAATTCTGAGTTCTGAATTCTGAATTCGGAATTTCCACCCCTACCCAAATTTCGGATTTCGGATTTCGGATTTC
>JACXWA010000083.1 GCA_014764485.1 Candidatus Sulfomarinibacter kjeldsenii | reverse complement strand
CCGGTTCGCCCGGGCCGGAAGCCCCGGATTTCGTAAAAGTGGAAGGGACCCGGTTCGTCAGGAACGGCGAGCCCTATCACTTCCTCGGTACCAACCTCTGGTATGGCTGCAACCTCGGGGCGTTGGCAGAGGGCGGGGATCGGGATCGGCTTCTCCGGGAGCTCGATCTTCTGAAGTCCCTCGGCATCGACAATCTCCGGGTGCTCGGGGCTTCGGAAGGACTTTCCCAGGACAACACGGTATGGCCGCCGTTGCAGCCGGAGCCTGGTCTCTACGATGAGCGCCTCCTCGACGGGCTCGATTTCCTGCTCGCCGAGATGGCGAAGCGCGACATGGTGGCGGTCGTGTACCTGAATAACTATTGGGTGTGGTCGGGCGGCATGTCGCAGTACGTCTCCTGGTTCGAATCGGAACCGGTCCCGAACCCGTTCCTCGAAGAGTGGTCGTGGCTCGAGTTCATGGAGTTCTCGGCCCGTTTCTACACCCACCCGGAGGCGAACGCAGCCTACCGGAACTACATCGAGATGCTCATCAACCGCGAGAACAACTACACGGGAGTCCCCTACCGGGACGATCCCACGATCATGGCCTGGCAGCTCGGCAACGAACCGCGACCGGGCGAGGGCGAATCGGGGAAACTGAACTTCGAGGTCTTCACCGAGTGGGTGGGCGAGACCGCCGACTTCATCCGTTCTCTCGATCCGAACCACCTGATCTCCACCGGCAACGAGGGCCTCAAGGGTTCGATCGAGTCGGCTGAGACCTATCTCAACATCCACCGCTTCGCCAGCATCGATTACCTGACCGCCCACCTGTGGATCCTCAACTGGAGCTGGTACGACCCGATGAAGGCCGAGGAAACCTATGGCGAGGCGGAGCGCAGGGCGATCGAGTATCTCGACCAGCACATCGCGTTTGCCGAGGAGATCGGGAAACCACTGGTGCTGGACGAGTTCGGCATCCCCCGTGACCTCCACTCGTACTCACCGCAGGCCGGCACGACCACTCGTGACCTGTTCTACACCCGTGTCTTCGAACATATCCGTGCCAACGCCGCCGATGGCGGGCCCTTCGCCGGCAGCAACTTCTGGACCTGGGGAGGTTACGGCGAGGCCTCGGATCCCGATGAGGCTGTGTGGCGGCGGGGCGACCAATTCACCGGCGATCCGCCGCAGGAGCCCCAGGGCCGCAACTCGGTCTTTGCCTCCGATAGGTCGACGCTGTCGATCTTCGAGGACTTTGCCGGCAAGATGCAGTTGGTGGGTCGGCCGTGAAGAGGCTTTTCCTCGTTGGTGTTTTGCTCCTTGCGGCAGTTGGCGTTTCCGATGCCCAGTTCCTCGAGACATTCGACGATCCCGAGCTGCGGGTGGACCCGAGCGGTGTCGAGGGCTGGTCCTTCTTCACCGGTGACGGTGAGGCGACGATCGACTTTCGCACCTCGGGGAAAGGCCATGCCTCGATCCTGGTCGATGCGACCCGAGACCGCCGCAATATATGGTGGGCACTGGTCAAACACAGGGTTTCTGAAGGAATGGGCCTGGAGCAGCTTGCCCGACCTGGTTGGGAGCTGCGGGTGGAGGCGAGGGTCCGGTCCAGCCATGCACCGCGGCGGGTCAACCTTCACGTCAACACGCAGCGCACAACAGATTTCCACAGTCATCTGATGGAGTTCGACATCCCCGAGGCGGAGCGCTGGCACACCATCAGCATGACGACCCGCGACTTTTCAGGTAAACCTGGCGACACCGTCTTCGCCCAGATGGCGCTGATGGACTGGGGATGCGGAAGGTACCGGTTGGACGTGGACTATTTCAAGGTGGATGTGGTGGAGGTCGAGCGCATGGGACCCGACCTCGGCGAGCCGCTGCCCTACCATCCGCCGATCCCTGATCGCAGGAACTTCAAGCACGCGATTTCGGTGGCTGAGAGCGCAGTGGTCGACTTTGCAAATCCGGAGGTCAACCTGGGTGGATGGTCTGTGTTGGAAGGCGGGTCGAGGCGCCGCCTGCTGACGGTCGGCGGCACGACGTGGGTGATCCTCCGGTGGGACCTCGGGGCGTTCGCCGGTCGCCGTGTGGCCGATGGCGGCCTGCTGGAGTTGACGACCCACTCGGTTCAGAGAAATGCGTTAGAAATGAAGGACTTCGGCCTCGTTCGGGTGGTGGAGATTCTGGGCGGAGATCCTGCGTGGGTGCAGGAGGCGGTGACTATCTCCAGCCTGTTGCAGGGAGAGACCCTCGACGAGGTCTTCAACCCGCAGATGATCATCGACTGGCCGGTGATTGAAGCGGCGGGAGCGAAGACCCTATTCACGATTCCAAGGCCGGTCCTGCAACGGCTGATCGATGGTTGGACGTTCGGCATCGCTGTCACACCACTGGGGTCGATCAACGCTGCGTTCTCGACTGGAGAGGACGACGCACCCCGGCTGCTCTTCAACATCGAGGAATGACCAGGAGGTCAACATGCGAGCCATCTTCGCGGTATTTATAGTGTTCGCGGCGGTCGTGGCGGCGGCCCAGACAGCTCCCGGAGAAGCCATCGAAGAACTGCAAGCCGGTAAAGGCTTCATCACGACGCCCGTGTTCACGGCGGAAGAAGACCAGCAGCTGCTTGCTCTCTTCGACGGGCTGCGGGTGGCCGATGTCTCGGACGGCATGGACGCCGTCGGGCTCCCCAACACAGGGTTGATGGATCCGGTAATCCATCCCTTGTGGAAGGACGCCGAGACCTACCTCCACCGTTTCGTGGGCATCGCCGTCACCGCGCGCTACGTGCCGACCAACCGTCCGTCGGCAGGCCGGATGTCGACCGAAGACTTCGATTCATGGGTTGGGAACTGGTACTGGAAGGTGTCGCCTGAGCCCTTTGACGTCCTGCTCCGCCCGGGCTCGGCGCTGGTCCTCGACGACGCGAACTCCGTGGATGTCGGCTCGATCGGTTCGTACAACATCCTCGCCTGGAAGAAGCGTGGGATGGTCGGGGTGGTGACCAACGCCACCGCCCGTGACACCGACGAGATCGAGACCCAGCGGGTGCCGCTCTACTTCCGCGGCGTCGGGCGCGGCATCCGGCCGGGCCGCAACGAGATCGAATCGGTCAATCGGCCCGTGGTCTGTGGCGGCGTGCTGGTGATTCCCGGAGATGTTGTCGTCGCCGATGGCGACGGCGTGGTGGTGGTGCCGCGAGCGCAGGCCGAAGAGGTGGCAGGCTACGCTCGAAAGATCCTCGATGGCGATAAGGCGGGACGGCGCGAGCTGTACCGCGAGCTCGGCTTGCCGGCCGATCCTTCCGTCAATTGATCGGGAGAAGATGATGGACATTGATCTCAGGAGTCGTGTTTGTGTCGTCACCGGGGCGAGCGGTGAGCTGGGACGCGTCATATCCCGCACCCTCGGAGCGGCCGGAGCCAAGGTTGCCCTCCACTACTTCAGCGGCGAGGATCGGGCAGCAGCGTTGCTCGAGGAGCTGCAATCGCTCGGGGTGGCGGCGATGACGGTGCAGGCCGACGTCACCGAGGTAGAGTCCGTTGCTGCAATGCACAAGGCTGTGAAGGCCGAACTCGGTCCAGCCGATGTCATCGTCGACAACGCGGTCATCCAATACACGTGGGTGTCGGTCCTCGAGCAATCACTCGAAGACTTCGAGAGCCAATTTCGCTCCTGTGTCATGCACAACGTCCATATGGTCAAAGCCTTCGCCCCCGGGATGATCGCCAAGGGATGGGGACGGGTGATCGGCATCAACACCGAGTGCGCGATGCAGTGCCTCGAGAACCAGGCCGCATACGCCAGCGCCAAACGCGGTATGGACGGCCTTTATCGGGTACTGGCACGGGAGCTCGGTCCGAACGGGATCACCGTCAACCAGGTGGCGCCGGGGTGGATGATCTCGGACCAGGTCCGCGCTGACGGTACGGAAAGCCAGCCCGACTACGAGGCGAAGGTGCTGCTGAACCGGCGGGGCACTGATCAGGATGTCGCCAACACGGTTGCTTTCCTGGCTTCGGACCTCGCCGAGTTCATCACCGGTGCCTTCATCCCGGTCTGCGGCGGCAGCGTCATGCCGACGATCTAGCTCGATACCGCATTGAGAGAATCTGTCGCCCCCGTTGGGAGCTCATCATTGAACGATCTCCATGTTCCTGGGGTTACGGACGGCCTTCGGCCGTCGTGACGCACCGCCACCAGCGAGTGGCCGATGGCCGGCGATCCCC
>JACXWA010000015.1 GCA_014764485.1 Candidatus Sulfomarinibacter kjeldsenii | reverse complement strand
GCCGATGGCCGGCGATCCCCGACCTCGGCCACGTTTCGCTGCCGCCGGCGGGTTCACGCCCCAGGCTAAGAATATGCCGCTCCTCCGGAGCTCCTCCTCTGGTGTCAACCTATTTCAGGACGAGACATGGCCCCGTATCTTGCATCTTGTATCTTGCATCTGTCATCGATCGGTGATCACGTGGCGGGTTTCTCCATCGATCGCTTGCCCGTGACAGATTCGATGTCGATACGCCACACGCGGGTGGTGGCGGTGGCCGCTTCGTCGATCTCCCACTCGCGGCCAGAGTAGTGGAGCATGATCTGGTTCAACCCCCGGGACTTATCTTCGGCAGAATCGAGCTCGATGATGGTTCCATAACCGATCACGCTCTCGAACTCGAAGGTCCATTTACAGGCGTCGCCCTCATCGGTCTTCAGCGCGACGTTTGCCTCGAGTTCGAAACAGACGCGGCTGTTGTTTTCTATGAACTCGATCTTTCGGCCGCGTCTTGCGGTGTGGATGAAGAGGGCCTTCCCGTCGTAGCCGAAGGATATCGGCACGACGTAGGGTTCGTCTCCGTTTGCGAACGCGATCCGGCACACCAGGGCTGCGCGGATGATCTCGTCAATTTCCCGACGGGTCGAGATCTCCTTGTCGTGGCGCCTCATCGATCGGGAACCCAGGTGAGGGTGCTCATGCCCCGTCCCAGTTGAGGAATCCCTTGACGTAGAGAACGGCGTGCCCGGCGATCTGGACCCGGTCGCCCATCAGCTTGCACCAGAGATCGCCGCCGCGTTCGGAGACCTGGCGCGCCGTGAGCCGCTTCTTGCCAAGTCGTTCCGCCCAATAGGGGGTGAGGGTCGAGTGGGCAGATCCGGTCACCGGGTCCTCGGCGATGCCCATGCGAGGGGCAAAAAATCGGGACACGAAGTCCACTTCGTCACCAGGTGCCGTCACGATGATCCCTTCACAGTCGATCTTGGCGAGTTCGGAAAAATCAGGTTGTAGTTTTCGAACTTCTTCCTCGCTTTCGAGGACAATCAGGTAATCTCTCGCCTTAGAAATGTTTTCGATTTCACACCCGAGTCCTGCAATTATGTGTTCTGGAATATCTGTTGATTCAGGTGGTCGAGATGGGAAATCCATAATCAGGAAATCGTTATCCTTCCACACCGTGAGTTCGCCGCTTCGGGTGTGGAATACGATCGTGTCACCCTCTTGGCCGAGGTGGTCGAAAAGCACATAGGCGGTGGCCAGGGTTGCGTGTCCGCAGAGATCGACCTCGACGGTTGGGGTGAACCAACGGAGCTCGTAGTGATCTTCTTTCGGCACGAAAAATGCCGTCTCTGAGAGGCTATTTTCTGATGCAATACGCTGCATTGAATCGTCGTCAATCCAACGATCTAGTGGACAGACTCCTGCCGGATTACCGTGAAATATATTTTTTGTAAATGAGTGGACTTCAAAGAATGGAATCATTAAGGAAAATCCCTGTAAAATAGACTATAAAATAGGGTCAATATTTCGATTCTTCGTTTTCAAAATCGTCGAGCAATCGCCTCACCGTGTCCGCGAGGGGGGTTGGGACGAGAAATATGGCGATTCCCGCTTTGGGGTTGATCCGCATCGGTGAAAGGGCGCCGCGAAAGGCGTCGAATTTCTCGGCGCCGGTCGTGACATAGGGGATGCCCTCGCTCTCCAGAAGCCCTTTGACCACCACGACCTCGGTTGGATCAGCGGTTTCGAATACCGGTTCGACGTCGGTGTAATGGTCCTGCTCGCGAGGGATGTCGGTGGTGGGTGGCAGGGTGTCAACGAGATACTCGCCGCACACCGGACAGGTGGTGACGCCCGAGACATATTCTCCGTGGTTTCCTGTTGCGATGTTGTCGGGGCACTTGGAATTGGAGCAATACATGGCGAATGGATTATGCCTTCTCGTAACGATTGAGTCCATCGGCCACTGGAGTGTGGTTCAATCTTTGGCGTGAACTCGTGCTCGAACCTCGATGTTTTTTCCTCGACCGGCCCGGCCGTACAGGACCTCGCGCGGGAGGCGTGGCTGATGGAACGGGCGGCAGAGGGCCGGATTTCGGTCTTTCTGACGTCGTGGGAGGAGCCAGCGGTGGTCCTCGGATACGCGCAGAAGGAGGAGGAGGTCGATCTCGAGTTCTGCCGCGCCGAGCGCATGTCGGTACTCAGGCGCCTGACCGGGGGTACCGGCGTGATCCACCGTGGCGATCTCGGGGTCGGTGTGGCCCTGCCGGCCGAACATCCATGGGCGAAAGGAATTGTCGGACTCTACGGCCGATTCCTGGATGTTCTCGAACCCGCTCTCCGGTCTCTTGGTTCCGAGGTGTCGCGTCTGGCCGAGCCCGTCCACGCGAGCCGGGTGCGGTCACCGATCTGCTTTCTCGATCAGCTGTCGGACACCCTGGTGGTTGATGGCAAAAAGGTCGTTGGCTGTGCCCAGACCCGGCGCGGCGGCGCGGTCCTGATCCACGCGGCGATTTTGCTCGGCCTCGACGTCGAACTCTACGCCCGAGTCTTCGGCGTGGAAGCAGACGACATCCGTTCGGGGCTCGCTCCAGCTCTGGCGGGTTCGGATTGGCTGAAGGTCGGGGACGCCGTGGTTGACGGCCTATGCGAGGCTCTCGGGCTCGAGGCACGAAGAATGCCCTTGGAGGCACTGCCCGATCGATATCTGGCGCCGTACCGGACGCGTCGTTGGTCCCCTGTGGCCGCCGACGGGCGGGTGGACGGCATTCCTAATTCCTAATTCCTCATTCCTAATTGCCTCGAAATACCCTGCTACCATTTGGTGTTGTCCGTATACGACCAAACAAAGTGGAGGGGGAGTTGCATGCCTAGGACGAAGGTCTATGAAGCGGTGACGGAACGGCTGGAAATCCTCGACACCGAGGGTCGGGTGGACGCTGCCCTGATGCCCGAGATCGATCCCAGCCGGACCCGTGATCTCTACCGCGACATGGTGCTGATGCGCACTTTCGATACCAAGGCGCTCAAACTGCAACGCCAGGGCCGCATGGGAACGTGGCCGCCGATCAAGGGTCAAGAGGCGATCCAAGCTGGAGTGGCCCTCGCCATGGGGGACAATGACTGGTTGATTCCGGCCTTCCGCGAGCACGGAATCATGGTCCTGCGTGGAGTTCCCCTTCATCTCGTGTTCGCTTATTGGGCGGGCGACGAGCGCGGCTCTTCCTATCCCGAAGAAGTCCGGTGTTTTCCGGTCGCGGTGCCCGTGGGGAGTCAGTGGCAGCACGGCACCGGCGTAGGGCTCTCCCTCAAACTGCGGGACGAGGATGCGGTGGCGGTGACATTCGGCGGCGATGGTTCGACCTCCGAGGGCGATTTCCACGAGGCAGTCAACTGCGCGGGTGTATTCGGCACCAAAACGGTTTTCGTGATCCAGAACAACCAGTGGGCGATCTCCGTGCCGCTGCACCGCCAGACGGCGGCCGAGACGCTCGCCCAGAAGGCGCATGCCTACGGCATCCCCGGCATCCAGGTCGACGGCAACGATGTATTTGCGGTCTACGCTGCGGCCACCGAAGCCATCGAGAGAACGCGGCGCGGTGAAGGGCCATCGCTGATCGAGGCGGTCACCTACAGGCTTGGTGACCACACGACCGCCGACGACGCCAGCCGCTACCGATCCGAAGAGGAGCTCGAGGAGTGGGAAGGTCGCGACCCGATCCTTCGCCTCCGCCGGTACCTTGTCGAGCAGGGACTTTGGGATGACGATCAGGAGACAGTGTTGCTCGAGGAGGCGGCGAGTTGGGTTGACGGTCAGGTCAAAGCCCTCGAGGAAATGGAGCCGCAGGCGCCGGAAGAGATCTTCACCTCGATGTACGCAGCCCTGCCGCCACACGTGGTTGAGCAGATGCAGTCACTCCTCGAGGAGGTGCGGTCGTGAGCGGGCAGAATGCCGAGGGGCGGGCGCTGCACGCGGTACCCGAAGTGGCGACCGAGAAGTTGACGATCGCGCAGGCGGTTCGCGACGCCATGCTCGAGGAGATGGACGGTAATGACCGGGTCATCGTCCTTGGTGAGGACGTTGGCGTCGACGGTGGAGTCTTCCGCGCAACCGAAGGTTTGATCGAACGGTACGGCCCCGAGCGGGTGATCGACACGCCAGTGGCCGAAAGTGCGATCGTCGGCATGTCGGTCGGACTTGCCGCGACCGGATTCCGCCCGATTGCCGAGATCCAGTTCATGGGTTTCGTCTACCCGGCCATCAACCAGCTCTTTGGTCACGCGGCACGGATGCGGAACCGCACCCGCGGAAGGTTGAGCTGCCCAATGGTGGTTCGTATGCCTTACGGCGGTGGTATTCACCCGCCGGAACATCACTCAGAGAGCTACGAGGCGCTGTTCCTCAACACGCCTGGATTCAAGGTGGTGGTGCCGTCGAATCCCTACGACGCCAAGGGACTGCTGGTCTCCGCAATCCGCGACGATGACCCTGTTCTCTTCATGGAGCCGAAGCGGATCTATCGGGCCTTTCGTGATGCGGTGCCGGCGGAGAGTTACACGGTGCCCCTCGGCAAGGCCGACATCGCCCGCGAAGGTACTGATGTGACCCTGATTGCCTGGGGCGCGATGGTTCGCGTCTGTCTTGACGCTTCCGAAGTCCTCGCGCGCAATGAAATCAGCGCCGAGGTCGTGGATTTGCGCACCCTCAACCCGCTCGACCGCGAGACGATGATAGAGAGTGTGGTCAAGACCGGGCGTGCCGTGGTCGTCCACGAGGCGGTGCGAACCGGCGGATTTGGGGCCGAGATTGCGGCCCAGATCAGCGAACATGCGTTGCTCCAGCTCGAGGCTCCGATTCAGCGGGTCACGGGTTTTGACGTGGTCTTCCCGCTTGCCCAGAACGAGAAGCACTACCTGCCGTCACGTCAGCGAGTCGTCAAGGCTGTCGAAAAGGTCCTCGCCTTCTGACATGCAGGCTAGATCGGCTACCATATGGGCCGAAGCTGGACCAGAAAACCCTAGAAAAGAGGCTGAGAGATGGCGTTCGTTTTCAACTTCCCCGATGTGGGAGAGGGGATCCATGAAGGACGGGTTGTGGAGTGGTTGGTCGCGGAAGGCGATACCGTCGCCGAGGACCAGGCCATGCTCAAAGTCGAGACCGACAAGGCAGTGGTCGAGCTACCCTCACCCCGCACCGGCACCGTACTCAGGCTGCACGTTACTGCCGATGCCGCCATCTTCGTCGGAGACGCATTGGTGACCATCGGATCCCCCGGTGAGGAACTGCCGGAGGACGACGCACCGCCGGTCGAGAGCGAATCCGCTTCGGCATCTGCTCCGGTTGTGGTCGAAACGGACGCTCCGGCAGAGCACGCGAATTCGGCCCGACGTCCGCTGGCGACGCCGCGTACCCGTGCTCTGGCGCGCAAGCTGGGCGTCGACCTCACGCAGATCGTAGGTTCAGGTTCAGGCGGACGGATCAGTGACGAGGACGTGCAACGGGCTGCCGATAGGGGAGGGTCCACTCCAGCTGTGTCGGTGGCGCCGGTCGGTGTCGTAGCGGCGACAGCCGATGGCGAGGTGGAGAGGGTCCCGATCAGCCATTTGCGCAAAATAATCGCCAATGCGATGCGCGCGTCAAAGCACAACGCAGCACACGTCACTCACGTCGACGAAGCTGACGTCACGGACCTCGTGGCCCACTACCGCCGTGCCAAACCGGTGATCGAGGAGCGAACCGGCACCCGTTTCACCCTTCTGCCCTTCTTTATCAAGGCGCTGGTGGCGACCCTCGAGAAGTACCCGATCTTCAACGCTTCGGTCGACGAAGAGCAGCAGGAGATTCTGTTCAAGAAGTATTACAACATCGGAGTTGCGGTGGACACCCCAGAAGGCTTGATCGTGCCGGTGATTCGTGACGCCGACCGCAAGGACATGGTCGAGCTGGCGGCGGAGGTGGCCGACAAGGCCGAGCGCGCCCGTTCGCGGCAGCTGGCCCTCGATGAGATCAGGGGCGGCAGCTGCACCCTGACCAATATCGGACCACTGGGTGGGGTCTTCGCGACGCCGATCATCAATCAGCCGGAGCTGGCGATCGTCGGGTTGCACGCCATCAAGGAGAGGCCCGAGGTGGTGGACGGTGAGATCGCGATCCGTAAGATGATGTATCTCAGTATCTCGTTCGATCACAGGTATATCGATGGCGCAGAGGCGGCGAGATTCATGAGCGATATGGTGCGCCTGGTTTCTGAACCGATGGTGCTGATGGCGAGGTTGTAATGGTTGTAGGTTCAGTTTCCCGCGGTTGTCAGGTGGTGGTGATTGGCGCTGGTCCGGGCGGCTACGTGGCGGCCCTCCGCCTTGCCCAACTCGGTAAGGACGTGATCCTGGTCGAAAGGAACCCGACCCTGGGCGGGGTCTGCCTCAACGTCGGCTGCATCCCCTCCAAGGCGTTGATCCACACCTCGGAGCTCGCCTACGAGGTGCAACACGCCGAACACATGGGTCTTTCTGTCAAGGACCTGACGGTTGATCTGCCGAAGATGGTGGAGTGGAAGGATGGCATCGTCGAGCGGCTGACCTCGGGTGTCGCCTTCCTGTGCAAGCAGAACGGCGTCGAGGTGGTGTACGGCGCGGCCGAATTCCTCTCTGATCGCTCGCTCGTGGTGGCCTCGGAGGAGGATCGCGTCGAAATCGAGTTCGAGCAGGCGGTGATCGCGACGGGTTCGCGGCCGATGGCGCTTGACGGCTTCCCGCATGACGGCGAAAAGATCATCGGTTCGACCGAGGCCCTTTCCCTGCAGGCCGTACCGAAACGGATGGTGATCATCGGCGCCGGCTATATCGGCCTCGAGCTTGGCACCGTCTACGCCAAGCTCGGCTCTGAGGTGTCGATCGTCGAGTTTCTGCCCAAGGTCGCGCCGGATCTCGATCCGGAGGTCGGCAAGGCCCTCACGCGGCAGCTGAAAAAGCTCAAAATCAAGCTCCACCTCAGCCACCGTGCCGAGTCCTTCGAGCCAGGCGATCCATCGATCGTGACCGCCCGCGGGCCAAAGGACGAGGAGCTTCGACTCGAAGCGGACGTTGTCATGATGAGCGTCGGCCGGGTGCCCAATATCGAGGGTCTCGGGCTCGATGCGGCGGGTGTCTCCACCGACGACAAGGGTTTCATTATCGCCAATGAACGCATGCAGACCAACGCGCCGGGCATCTATGCCATCGGCGACGTGGTTGGTGGAGCCCTCCTGGCCCACAAGGCCTATCAAGAGGCCAAAGTCGCGGCCGATGTCATCACCGGCGAACCTGCGGCTTTTGACAACGTGGTGCCGGCGGTGATCTACACCGATCCCGAGGTGGCGTGGGTCGGTCTCGGAGAGGTGGAGGCATCCGCAGAGGGCTACAACGTGGTCACCGGAAACTTCCCGTTCAAGGCCTCGGGCCGCGCCATGTCCCTCGATTCGACCGACGGTTTCGTCAAGGCGATTGCGGACGCTGATACCAAGCAGTTGCTGGGCGTCATTGCCGTTGGACGGGGGGTCAGCGAGTTCATCGGTGAGGCGACTCTAGCGCTGGAAATGGGCGCGTTTCTCGAAGATGTGGCCCTGACCATCCACCCCCACCCGACGATGTCGGAAGCCCTTCAGGAAGCCATCGAGGGGGCGCTGGGGCAAGCGGTGCACATGGTGAACAAGTAGCGCCTTCGGCGCTGAATTCGGATTTCGAATTTCGAATTTCGGATTTTCCAGCCACCCACCCGCGATGCCTCCTGTGAGGCAAGGGCGCGTTCAACGGAGGTGCCTGGCATCCCGATTCACGGAGGCGCGCAGCGGACGATGAGCCGCGCTTCCGCGAGTCGGCGTGCCTGGCATCCTCGCGGGGAGCGCGATGAAAGCACAGCCCCTTGAAGTCGGTAGGGCGAGGAACAATAAAATCAATTCTCGATACCACTTTTTACCCAGCTTGCTCGACCTGCTAATCTTTTGCCTCTGGAGGTAGGTCGAAAATGAATCCAACGCGACCAGGTGCAGGCTGGATCGAGGTAATCGCCGGCCCCATGTTTTCGGGCAAGTCGGAGGAGCTGATTCGGCTTCTCAAACGGGCGATGATCGCCAGGCAGCGGGTCCAGGTCTTCAAACCCAAGCTCGACAACCGCTACTCCGAGGGGGATGTCGTTTCCCACTCGCAGATGCGGGTGCCCTGTGAGCTTGTGGACCGCGCCGACGAGATCATGCCGCGTCTCGACCCCCGGACGGAGGTCGTGGGCATCGATGAGGCGCAGTTCTTCGACGATGGGCTACCGGGGGTGTGCGGGCACCTGGCCAATCTCGGCAAGAGAGTGATCGCGGCCGGCCTCGACATGGATTACCGGGGGATACCGTTCGGGCCGATGCCGGAGCTGCTGGCGGTGGCCGAAGAGGTGCACAAGATCCACGCCATTTGCACGAGCTGCGGTTCGCAGGCCGCCTATACCCAGCGGCTGATCGAGAGCGACGAGCTTGTCGTAGTCGGCGCGACAGGAGCCTATGAAGCCCGGTGCCGGCGCTGTCATGAGCCGGACGGCGCGCCGCCGGCAAGTGAGCCCTGGCTGATCCCGCCCGCCGACGAGGGGCGCGAAGCGTGACCCCGAACTCCCGCCTCGGCTATCGCTGGTGGTGGATCGGGGGCGCGGTCCTCATCGTGGTCGCGTGGGCGATATCGGCGATCGCCTCCGAGTAGGGTTTTTCGGTCTTTTTGACGGCGCTCGCCTGGATCTGGGTTGCGGCCAGTCTGTGGATTCTAACGTGGCGTCTCTGGCGATGGATGACCTACCGGATTGGTGTGCGGCTCTTCATCACCTATCTCCTGATCGGCGTGTTACCCCTTTTCTTTGCGACGGCGTTTGGAGCATTCGGGCTCTACATTGCCATGGGCCAATACACATCGGTGCGGGTTGGATCCGAGTTCGATCGTTTCGGTTGGTCGCTGTTGGACGATTGTGAAAGTGTGATCGAAATCGCCTCCGACACGGGCCCTGAAGGCGCCTTTCCCGCCCTCGAGGATTTCGCGTCGGATCCTCCCCACCCGCTGTCGAGGGTTATCTGGTGGGCACACATCGGAGATCGAACCCAGGTGGTCGGTGGCGATCTCGAAGGCCTTGACTTCGGATGGCTTACCGAGGGCCCATCCTGGAAGTTGGCTCGTTTGGGCGAGACGACATATTCGGTGACGGCTTACCGCTCGCCATCGGGCGACCGGGTTGCAGCCCTCATTCCCTTCGACGATGTGACCGCCACCGATCTGAGCTCGCAGTGGTGGTTTGACGTCGCCTTTTTGGGCCACGATGAAGGCTACGTCCACATTGCTGAAAGCGATCAGGAGGAACCGGAAGATATCACGGCAGAAGCCACCAGCGACGGCACGATCAACTTCACGATCGACGGCGGCCAGATTTCGAGCGATAAAATCTGGCCGAAGTGGACCGAGGGTGACAATGGCCTGTTCTCGAAACCGTGGGTCGTGTGGTTTCGAGCCATCACCGATGTGATCGATCTCGAATCGGGGGAGGCGCTCGAAGACCCGAACCGTCTCGCACTCCTGCGCACATCTCCTCGCAATGTCTGGCTAGACTTCACCCTGTCGAGGTACGAGCTTGCCACCGAGCTGTGGGGAGCCGTGACCGCGATCGGCCTTTTCTTCCTCGTCTGTTACGGCATCGCGATGGCCGCTTCGGCGACCATGATTCTCTCGATCACGCGGTCGACCTCGAGGTTGACCGCGGGCGCGCGTGCCGTCGAGCGCGGCGACCTCGACTATCGGGTGCCGGTGAAGCGCCACGACCAGCTCGGCGATCTCGCGCGGTCTTTCAACCACATGACTCACTCGGTCCAGTCGATGCTGGCGGACGTGGCGGAAAAGGAGCGCCTCGCACGCGAGCTCGACCTGGCGCGTGAAATCCAGGAGAGCCTGCTGCCGGCAAGCCACCTCGAGGTCGGCCAGATCAGCGTGCGGGCCACCTTTGAGCCTGCGGCCGAGGTGGGCGGCGACTATTTCGACGTCTTTCCGATTTCAGAAGACAGATTGGTGGTGGCGATTGGAGACGTCGCCGGCCACGGTCTCTCCACAGGTCTCCTGATGGCAAGCCTCAAGTCATCGGTGGCGGCGTTGGTTCACGAGGGTTACGGAGGAACGGATCTCATCACAAAGGTCAACCGTCTGCTGATGGAGCACGGCCAGGCCAGGACGATGGCCACTCTGGCGGTTGTCGAGATCGACGTCCTTGAAGGGCGACTGGTACTCGCCAGCGCGGGTCATTGTCCGGGCCTTCTCATACTCCCGGGAGGAATGCCCGACGAGCTGATGGTGAGCTCTGTGCCGATGGGCAGCCGTCTCTGCAATCCGGCGGCGATTGAGCGTCCGTTCCCGGCCGGCAGCCGCCTGATCCTTTACTCTGACGGGCTGGTGGAGGCGGTGTCGCGCGAAGGCGAGCCTTTCGGATACCAACGCCTCGAAGAAGTCGTGGAAGCCGCGACGGACCTCTCGGGCTCCGGGTTGACGACGACCATTCTCGACGCCCTGGCGCAGCACTCGAATGGCGTTCCAGCAGCCGATGACCTGACAGTCCTGGTCGTGGAACGCAACGCTTCAAGCTGACCGGCAGTCGTCGTATGATGGGATGGATATGATCACCGACCTCAAACCCGGGATGAACGTGTGGCGCTTCCGCCTTCGGCGGCAGCTCGCCCGTGGTGGTATGGGGTCGGTGTGGGCGGCGTGGGACGAACGGCTCGATCGCGAGGTCGCGCTCAAGTTTCTACCCAGGATCCTGGTTACAGAACCCGCGGCGGAGGCACGGTTCAAGCGCGAGGCGCTGGCCATGGCAAGGCTGCAGCATCCGAACGTCGTCAGTATTTTCGATCTCGGCACCTTTGATCCCGGTATTGGGGAGGAGCTGCCCTACCTCGTGATGGAGTTGATCCGGGGACGCTCGCTCAACGAGCTGATAGCCGATGGCCCGGTGCCGGCGAGAAAAGCAGCACGCGTCATCGAGCAAGCGAGTCTTGCACTTGCCGCCGCGCACGAGGTTGGCGTCGTCCACCGCGATCTCAAACCCTCCAACGTCATGGTTTCTGACGGTGGCCACGTGACAGTCCTCGATTTCGGGCTTGCTCGTCTTATGCAACGTGAGGGCGAGACGCCGATCGAGTCCCTGACTTCGCCGGGGATGGTCCTCGGCTCGTGCCCCTACATGGCGCCGGAACAGGCGTTGGGAAAGGGCGTATCCCCGGTATCCGACGTTTTTTCATGCGGCACCGTTCTTTACGAAACGTTGACCGGAGTTCGTGCGTTTGAGGGGCAGACGCCGCTCGAGGTATTACAGGCAGTCGTGCGTTCGGAGTATCGCCCTCTCTCCGAGGTGGCATCGCAAACGCCCGAGGATTTGGTGGCGGTTGTCGACCGATGTCTGGAACGTGAGCCTGAGCGTCGCTACCGCTCGTGCGCCGATCTGGCCAGAGACCTGGCGATCTTCCAGGGCACGGACGACGTGAGCCTCGCGGAGTCGCCGACACTGGCCATCAGCTCCGGCAGACTCGAAGCCGTGTCTGCGCGCCGGCGGCGGCTCGCCATTCGCGGCCTGGGGATCGCCGCGTCTGCGGTGGCGGTCGGATTTGCCGTTGGCGCTCTGATCGCACGCATCGGCACGGAATCGATGCGCCCGGACCCGGGCCAGTGGCAAGTGCGTTCTTTGATGGACACGGTGGGGAATTTGAATGACCCCGACTGGAGCCCGGCCGGCAACGAGATCGTCATCGCCCGAAATCATGCCGGCAACAGCGAAGTGATCGCAGTTGAGGCCACCACGGGTGTCACCCGGAGCGTGCTCACGGGAGATCCAGGGGTAGGGCTCGGATTGCCTCAATACTCTCCCGACGGCAAGGCGCTGTTGATAGAAACGGTGGCGGCAGGCGAATCGTCTTTACGGGTGGTACCAGCAGTCGGTGGACCTCCGATAACCGAGGTCACCAACGCGGGCGGCGGGAGCTGGCTGGACTCTGATAGCTTTCTCTTTTCGCGTGAGGACGTGGCCACCGGTTTCAGCCTTTATCGGTTCTCGGTCGGTCGACGAGAGGCGGTCCGGGTTCGGGATTCTGAAACCGGTCTTTCGTGGTATCGGGCCCTCGCTCGACCCGGTGGCGGTTTCGCCATCCTGGAAGGGCCGGCCGGGCAACCAAACAGTCTTTTCGTGGCCGGTGAGCTTTCGGGGCAAGCCCGCAGCTGGTTGGCTTCCGGAGAGCAGATTTACGGAATCGACTGGGCCAACTCGGGCCGTTCACTCGTGGCATCTGTGGATGGTCACCTCGTTCGGGTTCAGGAGGATGGTGGTTCACCTGTGGTCCCGCGGGTTGATAGTCTGTGGTATCCGTCCCTGTCAACCGACGGACGAAGCCTGGCGGCTGTACGCCGAAACACCACCAACGATCTGGTTGCGGTGGACCCGAACGGCAGCGGTTGGAGTTGCGTTCTCTGTGGGGTCTCAAACAGCGGATGGGGGAGTGTGGATTCCGGCGGTTCCATTGTCTACCGGCGTAATGTCGCCGGTAGTGCAACCCTTTATTTGCGCGACACCTCAGGGTCCGAAGTCGCGCTCACCAAACCGGGCGAAGACGCATCGTGTCCCTCGGTATCGCCTGATGGCGATCGGATGGCGTATCTGGCGCAGGATGAGGATGAAGGCAAGGTACTCAGGGTTGTTTCGCGAGGCGGCGGTCAACCGGTGACCCTGGCCACAAATGTCGAGGCTTCTGAGTACCCGAGCTGGTCGCCGGACGGGCGCTATCTGACCTTCGCTGCCGGGTCGCCGATTCGAGTGTGGGTGGTCTCGGCCGCTGGCGGTGAACCACAGGAGGTCACTCCGTCGGGTGGTGACTACCCGCAGTGGAGCCCCGATGGGCGTTGGATCGCCTACTCGGTCTGGACCCAGGACTCCGATCCCGACCAGGGAGCCTGGGTGGTGCCTGCCGAAGGCGGCACGCCGCAAAAGGTGGGTGGCGAACCGACACGGCTGATCTGGAGCCGAAGCGGGCGCTTCCTGTGGCAGCTTCGCCGCGCCGGTGACAGGATCGAGCTGTGGGAATCGGTGCCCGGGGTCTGGGCCTGGTCCCGCCGGTCTACTCTCGATCTCGGGCTTCCAGCGGCCTCGCACCTCGAGCACCTGCCGCTGACTGTGAACCCGATATCCGGCGATCTGGTCATGAACCGTCGAACGACCCTCAGTGGGCTGCTCGTATTCGAAGGCCTCGACCCCGATCGCTGGTAGGCTTTTGTTCCTATTCCTGCTGCATAACTATATATTTATTAAATAGTTGACGATTTTCTTGGTCCAATTTACCGTGCGATTTCGTCGCCGGGTGGAATGAATCGGGCCGGTGGATCGTATATGTCACAGGAGTGTCGATCTTGATCAGTCCTTGAGACGGTGGTAGATTCGGCAGGCGCCGGATGCCCCACCGGGCTGATCCGGAGAACTTGGAGGATAGAGATGAAAAGACAGATTCTTTGGATCGCAATTTTTCTGGCAGTGGTTGCGGTGTCGTCCAGCGCTTTTGCCGGAGATCATGAGTATGTTGGGGCTGCGAAGTGCAAGATGTGCCACAAGGTGCAGTACGCATCGTGGGAGGGCACAAAGCACGCCAAGGCGACCGAGACGGCCAAGGCTGGGACCGATCGTGAGTGGAGCGCGGACTGCGCAAAATGCCACGCCACCAATGCCAGCGAGGACCTTGCGGGTGTGCAGTGCGAGGCATGCCACGGAGCGGGTGCTGATTTCAAAAAGATGAGCATCATGAAGGACCGTGAATCTGCCGTTTCAAACGGCCTTGTGATTCCGACCCAGGCGACCTGCGACGGTTGCCACACAGGTGAGGATCATGCAACGAAAAAGGTCATGGCCGACGAGCTCGGTAACAAGGAAGCGATCCACGATTTCAAGAATCCCCCGGGCGAATAACGACC
>JACXWA010000045.1 GCA_014764485.1 Candidatus Sulfomarinibacter kjeldsenii | reverse complement strand
AGCGACGATCATCGCACTCATGAGGACCACGCCGACAGTCTGCAAACCGATGACGATGGCCACCACCAGCAGCAGGGTTAGCAGCCCGTCGAGTCTACGAACCGGCAGACCGAGACTGGCCGCGAAATCGGGGTCGAAGCTGAGAACTTTGAACTCCTTCCATAGCATAATCAGGACCACCAGTGCGGCTGCGCCGAGAACGGCCATGGTCACGACATCGCGTTTGAGCAGCGACGCCGCCTGTCCGAAGAGAAAGGACTCGAGGCCAGCCTGGGCCGCGTTCGGAAGCTTCTGGATGTGGGTCAGAAGAACCAGACCGACACCGAAGAAGACCGCCAGCACGATCCCGAGAGCGCTGTCATATGGCACTCGAGACCGCCTCACAATCACCTGAACGGCCAGAGTGCCGATCCAGCCAGCGAGACCCGCCCCCAGCATGAGCACCAAAGGCGCTTTCGACCCGGTGAGCATAAATGCAAGAACGATCCCGGGCAGCGCAGCGTGGCTGACGGCGTCTCCGAGGAGGCTCTGGCGCCGCAGATAGGCAAAGGACCCGAGCGCACCACTGGTCGCGCCGAGGACCGCCGATCCGAGGGCCACGAGCCGCAGCGTGTAGTCGCTGAAGAGATCCATTACCCCTCGAGCGCTCCACTCGCCGCCAACACCCCAACCCGACCGCCGAAAGTGAGGCGCAGATTCTCTTCGGTAAAGACCTCTTCGACCGGCCCCGAATCGATCGCGCGAACGTTGAGCAGGAGCACTGCATCGAAATACTCGGGGATGGTCTGCAGATCGTGGTGGACGACAATGATCGTTTTCCCAGCGTCAGCAAGATCATCGAGCACCTCGATGATCGCGCGCTCAGTCGGCGCGTCGACGCCCTGGAATGGCTCGTCGAGGATGTAGATTGGAGCGTCCTGGACAAGGGCACGGGCCAGCAACACCCGCTGCTGTTGGCCGCCCGAGAGCGCTGCGATGGGGCGCCGGGCGAAGTCGGTCATCCCGACCTGCTCGAGGGCAGCCATTGCCTCTTCTTTTTCAGCGGCTCCACAGCGGCGGAACCAGCCCACCCTGCCATAAGTCCCCATTGTGACGACATCGATGACATCGGTCGGAAAATCCCAAGACAGCGTCGTTCGTTGAGGGACGTAGGCGATCTGTCCTTCCGCGCTCTCACGTGGTTCGCCAAAGATCCTAACCTCACCTGCAACCGGTTTGACCAGACCCATCGCCGCCTTGACCAGGGTGCTCTTGCCGGCGCCATTGGGGCCTATGATCGCCATCTTGACACCCTTCGGGACCTGCAGATCGATGTCCCACAGCACCGGTTTGTCGGCGTAGGCGACGGTCAGATCCTCGACCTCGAGCGCCCAGTTTTCTCTTTCGTTCACACCTATCCTCCTAATCGGCTACAGCCGCCGACGCGAGCGCGGTCACGATCGTCTCGACATTTTCGCGAACCGTTCCGGGATATGTGGCCGCCGAGGTACCGGGGTTTCCGAGTGAGTCGGAGTAAAGGCTGCCGCCGATTTCGACCGCAAATCCCCGTGCTCTGACAGCCTCCTGCAGCGCCTGAACATAGCGGGGCGGCACCGAAGTTTCGACAAAGATCGCCGGAACCTCGTGCTCGACGATGAACTCGGCCAGCACCTGGACATCCGAAGTGCCGGCCTCCGACGCGGTGCTGACTCCCAACAGACCCCGTACCTCGAAACCGTACGCGCGGCCGAAGTAACCGAAGGCGTCGTGGGCGGTAACCAAGATCCGTTGATCGGGCGCTAAGACCTGCACCCGTTCCTGGATCCAGGCATCAAGTGCATTCAACTCGTCGGCGTAGTCCGTGGCCCGCTGCAGGTACTCCCCCGCATGGTCCGGGTCGAGGGCGGCGAGCATCTCCGCCACACAGCCGACGGACTGCGACCAAAGACCGACGTCGAACCACACGTGTGGGTCGTGCAGCCCCGAAAATTCGGCCGACGAGATGAGATTCTCCTCGGGCACACACTCCCCCACCGCCACCGTCCGCACCCCCCGCTCACCCATTTTTTCGAGAACCTCGCTCATTTTCCCCTCGAGGTGGATGCCGCTGTAGAAGATGGCCTCCGCCGAACTCATACGCCGTACGTCACCCGCAGATGCCTTGTAGAGATGGGGATCGATTCCGGGACCCATCAGGGCTTCGACCGTGACCTCAGGTCCGCCAACGGTGCGAACCAGGTCGGCAACAATATTGGTGGTTGCCACCACATTGATGCCACCGCCGGTGGTAGTGTCCGGCGAACCGCCGCAGGCCGCCACCAGAATCAGAATCGGAAGTAGCGCGGTTTTGATCATCGATTTCATTGTTCCAGCCTTTCCATCCAGAGCGTTTCGGCGAGATAAGCCGGCAGCAGGAAGCGGTCGGTTCCGACCCGAACCCGGATTCCCCGAGTGTCGTCGGCAACCACCTCGACCGTGCTCCCCGGTTCCAGCCCGAGACGTCTGAGCAGACTGAGATTGTCCGAATCCTGGGCGCCGACCCTCACGAGCTTCCCCCGAGTACCCACCGGAAGATCCTGCAAGGGCACCAATGATTCCCCGCTCGGGAGGTCCAGATCCGGCGTCGGGATGGGGTCGCCGTGTGGGTCGTGGGTCGGATGACCCATCGCCTCAGCGATCCGCTCTTCGAATCGCTCGGAGATCACATGCTCGAGCCGTTCCGCCTCTTCGTGGACCTGGTCCCACCTGTAGCCGAGGGCCTCCACCAGAAAGGTCTCGAGCAGTCGGTGGTGGCGGAGCATCTCGAGCGCGACCCGTCTGCCGCCCTCGGTCAGCCGGACGCCGCGATAGGGCGCATGCTCGACCAGACCGAGTTGGGCGAGCCGGCCGACCATCTCGGTCACCGATGCGGGCTTGACACGCAGGCGGCGCGCGAGTGCCTGAGTGCTCACCCTGTCACCGTCATCACCGAGGAGAAATATCTGTTTGAGATAGTCCTCCTGCGACTCCGAGAGTTCGAGTCGCGGATCAGCGTCCAGGTCCGGATGAGCAACGTTATTCATTTTTTTAGGCTAGCCTAAAAATTTTAAAGAATCAAGCTGTGACGGTATCTGATTCCGGTATCATGACCCCCGGAGGATTCGCCATGTGTGACAACGAGCTGTTGATGATGGTCTGCCGGCCGCTGGCGCCCGGCACCCCCCCGCTTTCCGGTCACGACCTCGAGCACAAGTTGAGCCATGCCGAGGGTTGGGAGATCGAGGACGGGTCGCTGACAAAGATCTTTCAATTCGAAGACCACTACCAGACGATGGCCTTCGCCAACGCCGTTGCCTGGATCTCGCACCGTGAGGACCATCACCCGGAGATGACGGTGGGTTACAACACCTGCGCCCTGCGCTACAACACCCACTCGATCGGCGGGATCTCGGAGAATGATTTCATCTGCTCGGCCAAGGTTGATCACCTGGTGGGCGACTGAGCCCCGGCCGAGGAGCCAAGGAGGATTCGATGTCGACAACCCGCTCAGTGTACGCAGTCTTCGCCGTCGGCGCCGTCGCCATTCTCGTCCTCGCCGCCTGCGGTGTGACCGGGCCGAAGGCCGGATCACCCGAGGCGCTCTACGTCGACCTCGGCTGCGCCAAGTGTCACGGCGAAAACCGCGAAGGACAACGATCCGGGCCACCGCTCAACGCTCTGACCGACCGTTGGCAGGAAGAGAGCTTGCTGGAGTACTTCATGGATCCGAAAGCGGTGATGGAGAACAACCCGCGGCTCAAGTACATGGCCGAGGGCTTCCCGATCGTGATGCCGGCGTACCCGGATACCAGTGAGGAAGACCTGCGCAAACTCGCGCAGTTCATTCTCAGCAGCTGATGACCCGGAAGCAAGTGATCAGTAACCAGTGATCGGTAATCAGTTCCGACCACCCGCCCCCTCGGACGTACACACTGATGACTGATAACTGATCACTGGGTGGTTGGGCGGGTCACTGGGCGGGGGTGGGGCCGCGTAGAACTCGTACCGGAAGCAGCAGAATCGAGTGTAAGAACTTGAAAACTGAGTCCACCGCAATGCCCAGCAGGCGGAATGGCAATAACAGAATCCAGACGATCGGGTAGAGCACCAGAGCCAGCAACGCCAACGGCCAGCACACCACGAACAGAATCAACCAGAGAATGAAGGTCCACATTGTTTCCTCCATTCTTCACTACGCATATCGGAGGCTGTCTGTTCCCGAGAATCGCTTCTGCTCGCTATCGCAATCGCTATCGAAGCGCTGAAATCAGAGGGACTTTTCGATAGCGATAGCGATAGCGACTAATTTCCGCCACCCACCACGTG
>JACXWA010000099.1 GCA_014764485.1 Candidatus Sulfomarinibacter kjeldsenii | reverse complement strand
TAGCCGCAAAGCTGTAAAGCCCGGCGTGGTGAGTGATACGATTCCGCCGACAGATTCGAGTTGATCTTCGGGGGTCCAATGACGGAGCCAATCCGCTTCTCGTTCAATGGCAAGATGACTGTGCTGGATGTGGAGGAGGATCGAATGCTCCTGTGGGTCCTGCGAACCGAGCTCGGTTTGACTGGCACCAAATCCGGCTGCGGAGAGGGATTTTGCGGCTCGTGCACTGTATTGGTTGATGGCAAGCCGGAACGCTCGTGCCAATTGCCGATGAGCGATGTGGCGGGCAAGAAAATCGTGACCATCGAGGGTCTCGCGAGGGACGGCAAGCTGCACCCGGTGCAAACGGCCTTTGTCGAACATGATGCGCTGCAATGCGGCTTCTGTACGCCGGGCATGATTCTCAGCGCCTTCGGCCTTTTGCTCGAGAATCCGGAGCCGACACGGCAGCAGATTCTTGACCATATGGAAGATAACCTCTGCCGTTGCGGTGCCCACCTTCGGATCGTCAAGGCGATCGAAACGGCGGCCGCCGAGATGCGGAAAGGGGTTCGGTCATGACTCGCTTCACGGACGAAATCCTCGAGCATCTCGGCATCGATCTGCCGTCCGAAGTCAGCCGTCGAAAGTTTTTGAAAATCTTCGGTGGCGGCATCGTCGTGACGGTGTCGGCGAACGATCTCCTCGCCCTCCAGGAGGCGCCAGTTCGGCGCCGTTTCGGGCGAGCCCTGCCCGACGACTTCAATGCCTTTCTTCGGGTCGGCGAGGACGGGCGTGTTACCTGCTTCACCGGCAAGATCGAGATGGGGCAGGGGGTCGTGACTTCGCTGGCGCAGATGTTGGCCGACGAGCTCGAGGTCTCCCTCGATTCTGTAGACATGGTCATGGGTGACACCGATCTCTGCCCATGGGACATGGGTACGTTCGGTTCGATGTCGACCCGTTTCTTCGGACCCCCTCTGCGGGCGGCTGCGGCTGAAGCGCGGGAGGTGCTGCTCGAGCAGGCGGCGGAAAGGCTGGATGTGCCGGTGGATCAGCTGATGGTGAGCGACGGGGTGGTCTCCATTACCGCCGATCCGGAGAAGAAGATCAGCTACGCCGAGATAGCCAAGGGGCAGAAGATAGCTCGTCGGCTCGACCGCAAAGCGGTGCTGGAGTCGGTCGAGAACTTCACGATCGCCGGGAGGCCGGTCAATCGGACCGACGCAGTTGCCAAGGTCACCGGAGACGCCAAGTTCTCAGGAGATATCCGCCGCAAAGGAATGTTATATGCAAGCTTGCTGCGGCCGCCGGCGCACGGTGCAACGCTCGGTAAGGTCGACGCTTCCGGCATCGAGGCTGTCGCAGGGGCGGCGATGGTTGTCGACGGCGATCTGGTGGCCGTGCTGCACGAGACACCGGACGGTGCGCAGCGGGCGATCGAAAAGGTAGTGGCCGCTTGGGAAACGCCGGAGCTCGATCTCGACGAGGACACGATCTTCGAGCATCTCCTGAAGGTGGCGCCGGCAGGTGAGGCCCTTGAAAGGGGAGGGGATCTCGATGTCGGAATGTCGGTTTCGAACGTCGAGGCCCGCCACACCTACCTCGATGGCTACGTGGCACACGCGCCCCTGGAAACCCACACGGCGGTCGCAGAAATCGTCGATGGTCGATGCACGATCTGGGCGTCGACCCAGACTCCCTTCCGCTTGCAGACGGAAGCGGCCGAGGCGCTTGGTTGGCCCGAGGACAAGGTTCGGGTCGTTCCGCCGTTTGTCGGCGGTGGGTTCGGTGGCAAGTCCGCCAATCGCCAGGCCATCGAGGCGGCGCGACTCGCAAAACGTACCGGCCGACCGGTTCAGGTTGCATGGTCGCGGGCCGAGGAGTTCTTCTACGATACCTTCCGGCCGGCGGCGGTGGTAAAGATCGATGCCGGCGTCGGCAAAGGCGGGCGAATCACCTACTGGGATTACAAGACGTACTTCGCGGGCTCGCGCGGTGCTGACCACTTCTACGATATCCCGCATCACCGTACGGTGGCTGCGCCGGGAGGTTGGCGAGGCGGACCCGGCACCCACCCATTCGCAACCGGGGCGTGGCGGGCTCCGGGCAACAACACCAACACCTTTGCGCGCGAATCGCATATCGACATCCTGGCGGTGCAGGCCGGCATCGATCCGGTCGAATTCCGGCTGAGAAACCTCACCGATAAAAAGATGCGTCACGTTCTCGAGACAACCGCAAATCGCTTCGGGTGGCTGGAGGCTGGCGCTCCGAGCGGACGTGGTCAGGGATTGGCGCTCGGGATTGATGCCGGGACCTACGTCGGTCTGGCGGTCGAGGTCGACGTCGACCAGCCGACAGGAAAGGTCACAGTGAAACGCATGGTCTGCGCTCAGAACATGGGGCTGGCCATTAACCCGGAAGGCGCCACTATCCAGATGGAAGGGTGTCTGACCATGGGGCTCGGTTACGCTCTGGCCGAGCAGGTTAGGTTTTCGGGGGGTGAGATACTCGACACCAACTTCGACACCTACGAAATCCCCCGATTCTCGTGGCTGCCCGAGATCGAAACCTTCATCATCGATGCAGAAGACGACCCGCCGCAGGGCGGTGGCGAGCCGGCGATCGTCGTCGTCGGCGCGGCGATCGCCAACGCGATCTACGACGCCGTCGGTGCCCGTGTCTACCGCATGCCAATGACCGCAGAGCGGGTGCTGTTTGCGATGGAACGGAGCCAACGCGCCTGATTGGGTCGACCGCCTGTCCGAGATCCTCCGATGGTTCGGGTGGTGTCGTGTTAGTGTAACCGTCCCGCGGCACCTGATTTGGGTGCCGAAAGAGATTCCCCTTTGAACAGGGACGGAGGACATTGGATGCGCAACAGGACTGTATTTACGATCTGGGCTGTGGCGATGCTTGGAGTTATTTCGGGTTGCTCGGCTCAGCCGAGCGTTGAAGAGCCCTCCGCCAGCCGGGACACAGGAACCGTGAATGCCCAGACCGATGCTGGGGGCGGGCCGGAGGTGGTTAGCGGCTCTGTGGTCGAAATGATGAACGCCGCCGGCTACACCTACGTGCGGGTGGATTTAGGTGACGGTGAGGTCTGGGTCGCGTCGACCCGGTTTTTGGTCGAAGTCGGTGACCGAGTGACGTTTCCCCTCGAAACGCCGATGAGGGACTTCCACAGTGAGTCGCTCGATCGCGACTTTTCGCTGGTCTATTTCGTTTCATATGTCGTGCCTGAGGGAGAAGCCCCGCAGACGATGGCGCCGGCGGCAACGAATATGCCTCCTGGTCACCCGTCCCTTGACGCTGCAAACGCCGACCCAGAGTCCGCTGAAGTCACCAAAGTTGAAGCTCCGAGTGGCGGCATGACGATCGCCGACCTGTGGACGAATCGGGCCGATCTCGCTGGTACGCAAGTGAAGGTGCGTGGTCGGGTGGTGAAATACAATGCCGCCATCCTCGGCAGAAACTGGTTCCACGTCCAGGATGGTTCGGGTGCGACTGGGCAGGGAAAGGACGACCTGACGGTAACGACCGAAGCAGTGGTGGCTGTAGGCGACATTGTGACGGCCACCGGAACCGTCGCCGTTGATCGCGATTTCGGGGCCGGCTACACCTATTCGCTGATGCTCGAGGACGCGACGGTCACTCCGTAGCTGGCTCGCTGATTCCGCAGCAATAATCCACCGCCCCTTCGGAAATGGGCAGTTCATCCTGAGCGAAGAACGGGCCTGACGACGACCGTTGTTGCTGCTTTGATTCTTGCCGTTTGGGCTCCTGACGCGTCTGCTCAGACTGCTTATGTTGGCGCCACGCTGTTCGACGGGACCGGAGCTGACCCGGTGGAGAATGCTGTTGTGATCGTGATGGGCGACCGCATTCTCGAAGTCGGGGTGCGCGGGGAAATCGAGATTCCGGAAATCCTCCCGGTGGTGGAGGTGAGCGGAAAGTGGATCGTGCCCGGCCTGATCGATGCCCACATCCACTACTTTCAATCGGGCGGACTCTACACCCGGCCTGACGTGATCGACCTCCGAGGTTGGCGACCCTACGAGACTGAAATGGCTCGCATCGAGGCAGACCTCGGGGAGACCTTTCGTCGCTACCTGGCAAGCGGTGTCACGTCGGTTGTGGACGTCGGTGGTGGCTACTGGAATTTTGGAGTCCGCGACAAGGCCAATGAACAGCTTTATGCGCCGAGGACGGCTGTTGCCGGGCCGTTGGTTTCGACCGTGTCGCGGCCGCAGATGGATATCGGCGACCCACCGATCATCGAGGTCGATTCGCCGGTGATGGCGCGAGAGCTGGTGCGCAAACAACTCGAATACGACCCCGATCTCATCAAGATTTGGTTCATTGTCCCCCGCGACGGCAACTTCACACCTAATTTGCCGATCATCGAGGCGACCATCGACGAGGCCCATGCGGCCGGAGTGCGGGTCGCCGTGCACGCCACCCAGCTCGAGGCGGCACGGGCGTCCGTCAAGGCCGGAGCTGATGTTCTCGTCCATAGCGTCGACGACGAGGCGGTCGATGAGGAGTTCGTCTCCCTGGTCAGGGAGAGTGGAGCGATCTACACCTCGACCCTGATCGTGATGGAAGGCTACGGTGAGGTTCTTGGCGGCAACGTCCGAATGACGAATGTGGAGCGTGAGATCGGCGATCCAGACGTCGTGATGACCTGGTCTGAGGTGCCGATGGGGGACGATGCCGAAGAGATCCGGACCCGGAGCCGCGCCCGGCTCGAGCGCACGATGGCGGTGATGCAGAAGAACCTGAAAGCGATGCAGGATGGCGGGGCGATCATCGCCGCCGGCACCGACGCGGGCAATATCGGTACCCTGCATGGGCCCGCTCTTCACCGCGAGTTCGAGCTGATGGCCGAGGCCGGTCTCACACCCCGGGAGATCCTGGTCGACGCCACGCGCAACGCCGCCCTCGTGTTCGCGGCCGAACCGGAGATGGGCACCATCGCCAAGGGCAAGTTCGCGGATTTCCTGATCCTCGACGCCGATCCACTGGCCGATATCGCCAACCTGCAGAAGATCCACCGCGTGGTCAAGGGCGGCGTGGCGCTCGACCCGGCCAATATCCTGGCGCCGTCACCGGAGACCGTCGTCCAGCGTCAGGTCGAGGCGTACAACGCCCGTGACATCGAGGCCTTTCTCTCGTTCTACGCCGACGACGTCGTCGTGAGGCGGCTGCCGAGCGGGGAGGTCGCCTGGGACAGCAAGGAGGCGATGCGCCCCCGGTACGCGAAACGGTTTGCCGAGAATCCCGAGCTCTTCTGCACCATCACCACACGCATAGTCCACGGCGATTGGGTCGTCGACCACGAGCTCGTCACCGGCGTTATCGACCGGCCCAGGGTTCGGGCTGTGGCGACCTATGAGGTGAAGGACGGTCTGATCCAGAACGTCTGGTTCCTCCCAGTCCACGACTGACCCACCCGCCCAACCAGATCCAAGATACAAGTCTCAAGATACAAGGCCAGCCGCCCGCCCTGAATCGGCGATGGAGAGGTCCGAGGGTATGGGCGGTCGGGTTTTGCGTCTTGCATCCGGGCGGATGTGCGGGCGGGTGCATCCTGTATCCAGATTCCTTGAAGGGAGTCTCCGATGCGAGCGCCGGAGGCGCGAAAGATACATAGCCTGGGGCGTGAGCCCCAGGAATCAGGGCCAAGAATATGGTGAGCCCCAGAGGGGCGGCAGATCCTCGCCTGCGGCGTGAGCCGCAGGCATTTCGCGGTGGCATCTGTCGCAGCTCCGCAGCTTGAATTATTTAGACGCTCGTTTCCTGGGGCTCACGCCCCAGGCTATACATCTGTCGCCGCTTCGCGGCTTCTCAAGGCTGGGTCTTAATGAACGTCCCGTCCTGGTACTCGCGGAAGGCGGTGGCGAGTTCTTCGCGGGTGTTCATGACAATCGGGCCCGACCAGGCGACGGGTTCGCCCAGGGGTTTGCCGGACACGAGCAGGAACCGAAATGGGACGTCACTCGCTCGAATGAGCACCGAGTCGCCTTCTGTGAAGAGTGCGAGCTGGCCACGGTCGAGCGTATGCGTGCCGTTCGGTCCGACCTTGCCCCGGCCATTGACGGCGTAGGCGAAAACCGTGTGGCCTGGGGGTGTTGGGTGCTCGAGGTCAGCACCGGGTTCGAGGGTGATGTCGAAGTACTCGGGCTCGACGACCACGTCCTGCACCGGGCCACGGACACCTACCACCTCGCCTGCGATGATTTTGATCTTGAGGCCTTCGTGCGGTGAGACCTCTGGAATTGAGTCGGCTGGCACATCTCGATAGCGTGGCTCCATCATCTTCGACGCCGCCGGCAGATTGGTCCAGAGCTGAAAACCGCGCAATCTGCCTTCGACCCGTCGAGGCATCTCCTGGTGAACGATGCCGCTGCCGGCGGTCATCCACTGGACGTCGCCGGTGCTGATCACCCCCTCGTTGCCGAGACTGTCGCCGTGCTCGACCTCTCCCGACAACATATAGGTAACGGTCTCGATGCCGCGGTGGGGGTGCCACGGGAAGCCGGCGAGGTAGTCTTCAGGATTGTCGGAACCGAAATCGTCCAACAACAAGAATGGATCGAATTTCGGTACTTCCGGATAACCGAAGACGCGGTTGAGACGGACGCCGGCTCCCTCGACAGTAGGATTGCCAGTCAAAAGCAGCGCGACGGATCGCGGTTGGGACATCTTTTACTCTCCTCAGAATGGAGAACACAGAATTTATCGAAATGCTTCTCAGGGTCGCCTGCTCAGATACAAGATACAAGATGCAAGATGCACGATCACCAAACCTTGCGGATCGATGGAGACATATTCTTCGCCGTGCTTCTTGGATATTGCATCTTGTTTGCCTTGAGTTCCATGAGGACGGTCACACAAGGAAGCGATTCCTCTGAAGCCGGACACGGTCGAGGGGGAAACGGTATCCTCAGAGCGATTTGAACACCGAGGCCTCTCCCAGCGCTGCCGACGAGCGCGTTGCGTCCTACCGCAGCCCCGAGCTGCAGGCGATTTTTGGTGTCACTCTGATGGCGGTCCTCGGAGTGTCGTCGATTGCGCCGGCACTGCCGCGGATTGCCGAAACCCTTGGCATCAGCGCCGGCCAGGTCGGTCTCCTCGTAACAGCCTTCACCCTCCCCGGCGTGATCTTGACTACGGTTGCCGGCATCCTTGCCGACCGCTACGGGCGCCTTCGAGTCTTGTTGCCGGGGCTCATTCTGTTCTCGATCGCGGGTGCCGCCTGCGTTTTTGCCACGAGTTTTCCGGCATTGATCGCCTTGAGGGTGGTGCAGGGGATCGGTGGGTCGGCCATCGGATCGATCAACGTGACCCTGATCGGCGATCTCTTCGTCGACCGCCAGCGCACAACGGCGATGGGTCTCAACGCCAGCGTACTGTCGATCGGAACCGCCGCCTACCCAGCGGTTGGTGGTGCGCTCGCCATGATTGCGTGGTCTGCACCGTTCGCACTCGCACTGCTCGCGCTGCCGGTGGCGGTTCTGGCGGTGCGCCGGTTGCACGTCGCACCAAAGGGGCACAAGGCTGATCTGAAAGCCTACTTCGGCGATCTCTGGGAAATAGTGCGCCGCCGCGAGGTACTGGTGTTGTTTTTTGCCAGTACCGCCATTTTCATCCTGCTCTACGGCGCTTACATCACCTTTCTGCCGTTCATGATGGCGGGCCGATTCGGCTCTACGCCGCTCGACATCGGTCTGCTGATGGCCGGGCTGTCGATTTCGACGGCGGTCACCTCAGCCAATCTCGGCCGGCTTGTGAAGATCTTTGGTGAAGTCCGAATCATGCGGATCGGGTTTGTAGTTTTCGGCCTTGGCCTCGCCATCATTCCGCTCGCGCCGTTTGTTTGGGCATTGGCGGTGCCGGCGGTGTTTCTTGGCTTCGCCTTTGCCACCACCATCCCTGTCGTTCAGGTCCTGTTGACAGGAATAGCGCCCGTTGACCGGCGCGGGGCGGTGATGTAACTAAATGGCACAGTCCTCCGCCTCGGGCAGACATTGGGTCCTCCAATCATGGCGCTGGTTCATCGCGTTGCT
>JACXWA010000023.1 GCA_014764485.1 Candidatus Sulfomarinibacter kjeldsenii | reverse complement strand
TGTCGACCAGGGGAGGCAATTGGTGCCGGAGCCGGGGACAGTGAATACGTCGAGGCCGTGATCGAAGGTCTGAACCAGGACCTCGAGCTGGCCGTCGCCGTCGAGGTCGGTGACCACGTGTGGCGCATAGACTCGGCCCTGCTGGTCAGTTGTCCTGTCGAGGAGGGTGCCTGCGGAGTCGAAGACGAAGATGTCGTAGTAGGCCGCGATGACCTCGTTCGAGCCGTTGCCGTCGAGGTCGGCAATCAGTGGGGAGGCGTACCAGCTGGTTTGGCCGCTCAAATTTCTGACAAAGACCGGCGCCTGCACCGGACCGCTGCTCCCGGCGGGATGACAAGGAGGTGACGCGACGGCGTTGGTTGCGAAGAGAATCACCAATAACAGCGGTAGGAGGATCATGAGGTTGTGAGGTGTTCGGTTCTCAATCACGGCGCTATCTCCCAAACTCCATTCTGCTGGTGAAGATCTCGGCCGGAGGTGATGAGGACCACGTCACAGCGCGATTATTGATGGGTGGCGGAGGATGCTAGGCTACCGACGAGAGCGGAGATGGCGCAGAGCGAAGGAGAGGCCCCATGAACGACCGAAAATGGACCGGACTGCTTGTTGTAGCCATTTTGATTCTGGCGGTGACGTCAACCGCGGTGGCCCACGATGAGGACGACCCACAGGTCAATCGTGTGCTTGGCGACAAGTTTTCGGTCCGGTTGATCGGTGGTCTCGTCGATCTCAACAGTGATGTTGCTGCCGGCAGCAGCCTCGGCGCTCTGATCGACCTCGAGGAAATTCTCGGATTCGATGAGCAGATTGCCACCTTCGGCCTCGAGGGCTTCTGGCGCTTCTCGAAGAATCGCAAGCACGCTCTACGTCTCAGGTATGGCAACTTCGACCGTGACGCCTATGCGGCGGTCGAGGGAACGGTCCCGATCCTCGACGTCGACTTTTTCGGCGAGATATCGAGTTCTTTCACAAATCAGGTGACGGTCGTCGAATATCAATACAGCTTCATCAACCACCACAAAACAGAGGCCGGCATCACCGCAGGTTTTGCCATCTACAACTACGGGCTGGAGCTCGCCGGTCAGATCGCGATCGGCGATGATCCCGACCAGAGTAGGTTTCGGAGGGAGAAGGTCGGTGTGATTGCCCCGGTGCCCGCAGTTGGGTTCTATATCAACCAGGCTTTCCGGCAGAACCTCATACTGGAAATTCGGACATCCTTCATCGATCTCGAGATTGGCGAGCACAACGGACGGATATTCACCACCTGGGGGAGCGTCACCTGGTACTTTGCCCGTCACTGGGGCGTTGGGGTGGGTCTCACCGGCTCCGACGTGGTCTATGACAAGAGCGGTGGTAAGGAGAGGATCAAGGTCGAACTTCGCCAGAGCGCGGTCACCTTCAACGTGACGGCGGTGTTCTGAGGTGCCGCAATAATAGGCTCGGGTTCAGAACCGGAGAGTAGGTTATGACCGACCGCGAGATCAACGCCGAAGTCGACATCCAGGACCACGAGGCGGGTCCGGAGGAGATGGTGTCGGTGGATCCTCTCGAGGAGGGCCTGAGCGATCCGGTACGTGATCTCGAAGAGTTGGTGGAGAGCGGAGACTTCGAGGCTCTCGATCGATTCATCTCGGTTCTCCATCCGGCCGATCTGGCGGTCCTTTTCAGTCTTCTCTCCAAGGGCCATTGGCCGCAGGTGGTTTCCCGCCTCAGCATCGCGCGAGTCTCCGACCTCATGGCGGAGCTCCCGGACCACCTCCGCGATGACCTCGCCGAGCACCTCAAGCCCGATCAACTCACGGAGGCGATCGAGGAGATGGCCTCGGACGACGCGGCCGATGTCCTCGCCGACCTCCCGGAACCGCTCGCCAGGGATCTCATCGAGGCGCTCCCCGAGGAGGACCGCCTCGAGGTCGAAACCCTGCTCAAGTACCCGGAGGACAGCGCCGGCGGCCTCATGCAGGTCGAGCTGGTCTCGGTGCCGGAAACCGCGACTGTCGATCAGACCATTGACGCGGTGAGGGCGAACGCGGAAGAGGTCAGCACATTTCACTTTGTCTATGTCATCGATGACGAGCAGCGCCTGGTCGGCGTGCTCAATCTTGGTGCCCTGCTCCTGGCTCCGCCCGATCGGCCCATCAGCGAGCTGGTCAAACGTAACGTTCACGTGGTCAACCCCGAGGTCGACCAGGAGAACGTGGCGCAGATGTTCCAGCGCTACGATTTGGTGGCGCTACCAGTGGTTGATGATCGCGGCCGGCTCCTCGGCCGCATCCTTCACGATGACGCAGCTGATGTCCTCGAGGAAGAGGCGGAAGAAGACATCATGCGCATGGCAGGTGCGACGACCCACGAACCGGAGCTCGTCTACACCGACCAGGTTCTCAAGATCGCTGGCGTGCGGCTGCCGTGGTTACTCGCGACGCTCGCCGGTTTGACGATTCCGGCGCTGTTGGTGTGGGCATTCCAGATATCGTTCCCGGAGATGATCGCTCTGGTGCCCTTCATCCCGGTGATCGGAGCGATGGGCGGCAACGTCGGCTCCCAGTCCTCGACCATCGTCGTGCGTGGCTTTGCAACCGGCCGCGTCGACTTTCACAACCTCGGGGGCTTCCTCTTCAAGGAGCTGATCATCAGTACTTTGATGGGCATCGCCTGCGGCGTGCTGTCGGGCGTCGTGGCGATTGTCTGGCACGGCGATCCCATGCTGTCGCTCACGGTCGCGGTGTCGATGGTGGTGGCGATCATCGCCTCGGCCCTGATGGGCGTGCTCGTGCCCTACTTCTTCCGGCTGGTCAAGATCGACCCCGCGATTGCTGCCGGTCCTTTGGTCACGACGATCGACGACATCATTGCGATCGGTATTTATTACGTGGTTGCCCTCGCCCTCATTTCGTGATCACTCGGCCGCGGTACCATGTCTCTGAGATCACTGAGCGAACGATACATCACATGACCTGGGTCAAGGTAAAGATCTCGATGGGAAACCATCTTGGTGATGTGGGGTCGAATCGCCGGAAGCGACAGATTGGTTGGAGGGTCGGGCTGTGAGCGAGCTTGACAGAGAACCCGGGGAGAAGACGGATGGCGACCGCCTGCTGCCCGGTGCGTCATCCCTGGCGGTCCTGCTCATCGTCTTTGTCTCCTTCTCCCTGCTGATCCTATTCTCGATCGTGCGTGGCGGCGTCGGCCACGTCGCTCCGGACGCGGGCGGAACAAAGGCTTACTCGCCGGCCGACTTCCCGGAGATCAACTTCAACCGCGAGCTCCTACCCGAGGTCGAGGCCGCGGGCAACTCGGACCCCGAAGGGATATACCGGGTGCGCCAACCCCTGGCCTACGAGGACTACTTTCCCTGCAGCGACTGCCACGCCGACATGGAGGTCAATCTCGAGCGCCGTCAGCTCGAAGAGATGCACGGCGAGATTTTGCTCAACCATGGTCCGATTGATCGATGGTGCTTCGATTGCCACAACCCAGACGACCGTGACAGCCTGCGGCTTGCCAACGGGACGCTGATCGGTTTCGACGAGTCGTATCGGCTCTGCGGCCAGTGCCACGGAACTATTTTTCGTGACTGGCGCGAAGGCATCCATGGTCGTCGCGAGGGCTACTGGAACGGCGCCAAGAGCTACCAGCTCTGCGCCCACTGCCACAACCCCCACGCGCCCCGCTTCCAGCCAATCGCACCCTTGCCGCCGCCGGTGCGGCCGCAGTTCCTGCGGATTGCGGCGGAGGAGGAGATCATCGATGAGTGACGCAGACCACGACCGCCCGACTCACGGCGACGGGCTCGATCGTTCAACCGACCGGCGCTCACTGTTGATCAACACCGGTCTGACGGCGATGGCGGCGGTGTCGGCGTCCGTCGCGGGGGCATCGACTGGATTCGTCGAGCGGTTGCTGCGGACACGATTCACCGAGCTGAGCCCGGAGCGCAAGGCAGAGATCCTCCAGGAGCTGGAGCGCGAGTACGCGGAGCGCTACGGCCGCGACGTGACCGTGGTGGATACCCCACCCATGGACGGTGTCGAGTTCGCATACGGTCTCGACATCGCGCGCTGCATCGGCTGCCGGCGCTGCGTCTACGCCTGCGTGCACGAGAACAACCAGTCACGCGACCCGCAGATCCAGTGGATCCGGGTGCTGCGGATGGAAAAGGAGCACGGCATCGAGCTCGCCGAGTCGAATGCCTACTACGAGCCCGAGCTGGTGCCCGAGCCCGATGCCTTCTATCTGCCGGTGGCCTGCCAACAGTGTCGCCACCCCGCGTGCGTCAAGGTCTGCCCGGTCAAGGCGACCTGGCAGGAGCCCGACGGCATCGTGGTCATCGACTCCGACTGGTGCATCGGCTGC
>JACXWA010000004.1 GCA_014764485.1 Candidatus Sulfomarinibacter kjeldsenii | reverse complement strand
GCTATCACCATCGGCACCCGCAACATCACCTCGGTGATTCGCCTCAAGAGCGGTGAAACGAGCCTGCTTGCCGGCCTCATCCGCCGCGACACGACCAAAGGTGTGACCAAGACGCCTTTGCTGGGCGATATCCCGTTCCTCGGCCGCCTTTTCAGAAATGAAACCACAACCGACAAGAACACCGATCTCGTGCTCACACTCACCCCGCAGATCATCCGTTTCCCCGATATCAACGCAGAGGACCTGGCGCCGGTCTGGGTTGGAACCGAGAGCCGGATCTCCTTCACAGGAGCCCGGCCACGGGTGGGATCGGGTCGCGCAACGACGGGTCCGTTTTATCAGCGATCGCGAAGTAATGAGAGCGAAGGAGCTGGCCAGGGCCAAAACAGGCCGACTCCGAGACGGCCGACAGCCCCGCGCAGGGCCACCCCTGAGCAGCAGACGCCGAATACGGGGATCGAGCTCGTACCTCCGCCCGTAGACAAGAGTCTGTCGAACAGCGATGCCTCTTCGCAAGATGTCGGCTGGGAGGACGTGCCCGAGTTCGAACCGACCGATGCCATTGATAATTCGGTCCCGCCGATGCTGGTTGGTCTCGAGCCGTCGGTGATTTCGCTTCGACCCGGCCAGGAGACGGTGCTGCAGATTGTCGTCCGAGGCGGTTCGGGGTCCTTCCGAATGCCGGTCGGTCTCTCCTATGATCCGACGCGCATTTGGATCCACGACATCCTGCCCGCTCCCGGAGTAGATATTCTGCGCGACGCCGTGGATCCAACGCGGGGTTGGGTGGATCTCGAGTTCGTGGTTGCGAATGCCATGGAGAGCGGCCAGGCGGTAGTGGCGCTGCACGTTCAGGCACTCGATGCAGGGCCGGTGCCATTGATCTTGGCCGCGACCGAAGCGGTGACTTCCCAAGGTGTGCTGGTTCCGGTGGCGGCATCAGACGGTGCTCTCTTCGTAAATGGCAACGGAAAGGTTTCAGAGGAACCGTGAAGATAGGCGCGAAATATAACCGGGGGTTCACCCTCGCCGAGCTGGTGATGGTGGTAGCCCTGATCGCCGTCCTCTCGGCGATGGCTTTGCCGGTAGCCAAGTTCACGGTAAAACGGCAGAAGGAGGCTGAGCTCCGGCTCGCGCTGCGCCAGATGCGGACGGCGATTGACGAATACAAGCGGATGTCAGACCAGGGTCTGATTCCGATAACCCTTGGTGGCGAGGGCTACCCGGAAGAATTGGAAGACCTCGTGGAAGGCATCGAGGTCGTTGGTCAGGAAACCAAGATGAGGTTTCTGCGCCGCATACCTGTCGATCCGATGACTCACGATGACTGGGAATTACGCTCCTATCAAGACGACGTCGATGCGACCAGCTGGGGCGGCGAAAACGTCTACGATGTTCGCACCAGCTCTGAAGGGACCGCCCTCGACGGGACCATATATGCAGATTGGTGACACCATGAAATCAGGAATTAGGAATGAGGAATTAGGAATTCCCGCTCATACTCCCACTTCTCCTTGGGCGCAGCGGTTTTTCGAAACTCGAAACTCGAAACTCAAAACTCAAAACTCTTCGAGGGGTTTCACTCTCATCGAGCTGATTGTTGTGATTGCGATTATCGGTATTCTCGCGACCATCGCCCTGCCGGCGATGCAGACTGCACCGATCCGGGCGCGCGAGGCCGTCATCCGCGCCGATCTCTATGAACTGCGTTCGTGCATCGACCAGCACTTGGCGGATAAGGGGGTGTACCCCGAAAGCCTCCAGGCGCTGGTCGACAGTGGTTATTTGAGGTACCTCCCGATCGATCCCTTCTCCGGCACCACGGATGGCGCATGGGAGGAGCTCTACGCGAACCCGGAGGAACTCGAGGAGCTCGCAATTATTGAGGATGAGTACTCGACCGGCTACCAGGTGATCGACGTTCGCTATGCCGACGATACGCGGGTCGCGCTTGACGGGACGATGATTTACGAATGGTGAGACGTTGAATTCGGAATTCGGAATTCGGAATTCGGAATCTGGCCAAGGGTCGCTTCCTGCCGCTGATCGAGCGGGGGGGCAGGCGGAAATTCAGAATTCAGAATTCAGAATTCAGAATTCGAGCGAAGCGGGCTATACGCTGGCTATGTTGGTCATGGTCATCGCCATCATGGCGATCATGATGGCGGCGGCGGTGGAAATCGTCAGCTTCCAGGCTCAACGCGAAAGGGAGGCCGAACTCATCTTCCGCGGCCAACAGTACGTGGAGGGTATTCGACTCTACCGAATGAAGTACGGGCGTTACCCGATGCGGATGAAGGAGCTTTGGGAAGCGGATCCGAAGGTGCTCCGCCGGAAGTGGTCCGATCCCATCACGGGATCTGACAAGTGGGGAATTGTCTTCCAGGGGCAGGGTGGTCGGCAGGTCCGTCCGCCCGGGACCGGCCCTCGTCCCACTCCCACCCGGACCCCCGTTTTTGAGCGGCAACGAGAAGGTGAGGGTGAGAAGGTCGGGCCGATCACAGGCGTCCACTCGTTGTCGACTGACACCAGCATCAAGGTCTACGAGGGCAGGACCCAATACGACATGTGGAAATTTGTGTTGCAGGAGCAGGGGCCGGCTCCGAGAACCGGAGGCGAAGTCAACCCGGGGAAGACTCCGGGCAGCAACACGCCCGGACCCGAGCGCACCGGCACGCCGAACTACTGATTTCCACCCGCCTCAACGGCTATTCGGACCACCAGTCCGCCCACCCAATTTCCCCGCAGATAACGCAGATAACGCAGATGAAGTCCCAGACCTTTGAGATGATATCTGCGTCAATCTGCGTGATCTGCGGGAAGATCAAATATGTGTCAATGAACTGATCGTTCACGAACGGGTGGTTACAATAATCTTCAGCACCAAGCATCGAGTATCCGTTTGCAGGCCAATGTAGTAGACTTCCGCGCCGTGCCGAAACGAGAAGCCTCCGTGCCTCCTGCATTGCTCCTGCAAACCACACCCGGCCGTGAGACGGTTGCCGCCGGAGTGTGGATTACCCGCGGTGCGGCCCACGATCCGCACTCCATCGCCGGCGCCACCCATCTCGTCGAACACCTGACTCTTCGCGCGTGCGGCGCGCACGATCGACGTATGCTGGCCCGCCTCGTCGACCGCCTCGGCGGCGAGGTGGATGCGTGGACCGGCTCGGAGCTGATGGGAATCAGCATCAACACGACGGCCGATGCAACCGGCGATGCCCTCGACCTTCTCGTCGATGCCGTCCTCAGTCCGACCTTCGAACCGGACGATGTGGAGCTCGAACGTCGGGTGACGCGCGCTGAGCTCGAACTGGTTGCCGACGACCCTGCGGAACGAGTGGGCGAGGCGTTACTCAAAGCTGCCTGGGGAGAGCACCCGTTGGCGCGGCCGGTGATTGGCACCTTCGAGACGCTCGATGAACTGACTCCAAAAGTCCTCCGGGACCATCATGCGGCGCTCGTACAGCCGGGAGGCATGGTCGCGGCTGTGGCCGGGGATGTCTCACCTGACGAGGTCGCAAGCAGACTCTCTCGCCTGCCCCTCAGCCAGATCCCGTCCGTACCCGAATTGCCGCCACTGAGCTGGCGTGGGGCACATCTCGATCTCAGTCGAGAGGGTACTGATCAAGTGCATGCGCGACTCGCCTTCGAAGCCATTGCAGTTTCCGATCCGAGGATCCCCGCATTGGTGATTCTCAACCGGACTCTGGGCGACGGCGCCTCGAGTCGGCTCTTCCAGCGCCTTCGCGAGGAAGAGGGGCTGACCTACGACATCTGGTCCGGTCCCGTGATGTGGAGACTCGGAGGTTTTCTCGAGGTCGGGTGGGCCTGCGCTCCGCAGGCGTTCGCCGACTCCTGGCGGCTGGTCCTCGACGAACTCATCCGCATCTCTCGCGATCTCACAGACGAAGAAGTCGAGGTGGCGAAAGAGGGTATCCTGCGGGGCCTGCGCATGGACATGGAGTCTCCCTCGGCGAGATGCTCGCTTGATGTTGGCGAGATGCTCGAACACAGTCGGAGATTCGATCCCGCAGTGGTGTGCCGCGAACTCGAAGCCGTCACCCGCGACGACGTGCTGGCCCTGGCGGCCGAGATCCTGCAGCCCGACGCCTGTGCCTCCGCGGTCTGCGGCCCCGAAGGCGCCGCGATCAGAGTCGCGTAATTACGTTCCCCGCGCGCTTTTAGTTTTCGACAGTCTGTCATTCGGGCAACGGGCTCCACGGCTTTACGGCAAGACGGCTATACGGGCCGTTCGCCCGTCCCAATCTGCCCACAGATGCCTCAGTTCAAAATAGAATCTTCTTTTAGGTGAGTTCTGTGTGATCTGTGGGCTTTCTGGTTGGTTGGGCGAAAATCCGAAATTTCTCCGGGGGTCGAGTTGGAATTCCTAATTCCTAATTCCTCATTCCCAATTCGTGATGTCGTATGATCTGCCGGTGACAGTCGAAGTCCTCATCCGCCACCTTCCTCATGCCGAGGGCCTGCCACTTCCGGCATATGCCACTGACGGCGCTGCCGGTGCGGACTTGTGCGCCGCGGTCGATGAGGAGCTGACAATCAGGCCCGGTGAGCGGGCGGCGGTACCGACCGGGTTGGTGCTGGAGATTCCGGATGGCCATGAGGGCCAGGTGCGACCGCGCTCCGGCCTCGCGATCAGAGCCGGTCTGACGATCGTCAATGCTCCCGGCACCATCGACAGCGACTACCGCGGCGAGCTCAAGGTCCTACTGGTCAACCTCGGTTTGGAACCGGTCTCCATTAGCCGGGGCGATCGCATCGCTCAGCTCCTTGTGGCGCCGGTCACCCGCGCATCATTCATCGAGACCGAAGACCTGACCGCCTCCGACCGTGGCGACGGCGGCTTCGGCTCGACCGGGGTGTGACGGTGGAAGTTTTCGTAATCGCTTCGGGTTCCTCCGGAAACGCCGTACTGGTGACATCGGGTGAGACTTCGCTGCTTGTGGACGCGGGGGTATCAGCGCTCCAGATCCGAAAGCGTCTCGAGGCCTTTGGTCGTTCCCCGGACGAAATCGATGTGATTCTGCTGACCCACGAGCACTCCGACCACGTGCGCGGGCTCGACGTTTTTCTTCGCCGACACCGCGCAGCGCCGGTGTGGACGACCCACGGCACCTGGTCGAGGATCGATGTTCACAGTAACGGGGGCGGCGAGCTCAGCTCGGGCACGACCGTTCGCTTCGGCTCACTCAGCATCACCCCTGTCGCGACCTCCCACGATGCCGCCGAACCGTTGGCCTACGTTTTCGATGACGGTGGACACAGCGCCGCCGTGTGCACCGATACCGGGATCGTCACGCCGCTTCTCGAGCAGCGCCTCCAGGGATGCGAGTTGCTCCTGCTCGAAACCAACCACGACAAGGACATGCTGCGCCACGGTCCCTACCCGTGGTCGCTCAAACAACGGATCGACTCCCGCACCGGCCACCTCTCGAACCACCAGAGCTGCGAGGCTATCGACCGGGTGGGTTCCAAAGTCCTGAAGGCGGTCGTCGGCATGCACCTGTCGGCCGAGAACAACTGCCCGAACCTGGTCTGCGAGAACTTGCGGGAGACAGTCGCAAATGGCACCGAGGTCTGTGCGGTGACTCGGAGCGAGATGCTTGCAGTGACTCTCGATGGATCAGGGGTGCGGTTCAATCGCCGGAGTCTCCCCGGATAATTCGCCACTCAGGACTGAGATTTGAGGGCGATTACGAAGCAGGGCCAAGGATTTTGTCGATGCCGTCGACCGCAATCTGGTGGTACAGCGGCAGCGACCGGAAGCAGCGTCGGCGCCAGCGACAGTTTTCATTGACGGCGACAGGAAACAGAGGCAGTCCTCAGAGACAGCGTCCTGCCTCCACGCTGAACCGAACCGCTGCCCCTGTCACCTGTCCCTGCCGCTGATCTCTGACCCTGCTACCGACTCTCGCACCACTCCCTGGCGTTCTGGAACATCTGCAGCCATGGTGAGACCTTGAGATCCTGGCGCCAGTCGGTCGGCATCCAACCCCACTGCCACAGGGTCGAGGTCCGCTCGGGGTGCGGCATCATCGCCAGGTGGCGGCCATCTGATGAGCACAGCCCGGCGATGCCGTGAGGTGAGCCGTTGGGATTCTGGGGGTAGGATTCGGTGATTTCACCGCTGTCGTCAGTGAAGCGGATCGGAGCGAGGCCTTCCGCCCGAATGCGGCTCAGGATTTTCTCGTCAGGAAACAGCGCGCGACCCTCTCCGTGGGCTGACCAGATGCCGAGAGTCGAGCCTTGCATGCCGCGCAACATGATGGCCGGGCTCGGGCGAATGGTCACGGTGGCGAATCGGGATTCAAAGCGGCCCGAGGCGTTGCGCACGAAACGTGGTTGAGCGGTGTCTACAATGCCGCGCCACGGAACCAGACCGAGGAGAGCAAGGAGCTGGCAACCGTTGCAGACGCCAAGACTGAATGTGTCCGGGCGGTCGAGAAAGGCCTGGAACTGTGACCAGAGACCGCTGTTGAACCTGATCGATGCCGCCCAGCCTTTGGCGGCGTCGAGAACGTCCGCATGAGCGAAGCCGCCGACCGCTACCAGACCACGGAAGCGGTCAAGGGAGACCGTTCCCGCCAGCAGATCGGACATCGCCACATCCCACGGCTCAAAACCTGAAGCGAGGAATGCCGCTGCCATCTCGCGGTCGCCGTTCGAGCCTTCCTCGCGCAGGATGGCGACCGGGATCTTGGAATCACGATCCATGATCGCCGAGGGTGTTGGCTGCGGGATAAAGGACAGGGCGTAGGGCGGTGCGGTGCGGTTGCGAAGACCGTCCCGTTCAGCGGCTACGCAGTCTGGGTTCGCCTGTTCGAGCTCGAGACGGAAGGAGGTCGCCTCCCACAGGTCGCGGAGGTCTCGCATATCGGTGGAAAGAACCTCGCTACCGTTGACGACGATGCGGACCTCGGGCTCGATGACCGTCCGCCCGATGACCTGACACGGCACATCGGCCGTTCGAAAGACTTCGACCGCGGTTTCCACGTCGGCCTCGTCGACCTCGAGCACCAGCCCAAGCTCCTCGGAGAAAAGACGGGAGATGGCGTCGGTGCCGGGTTCGTTGCCAAGTGCCACATCAATGCCGCAGTTACCGGCAAATGCCATCTCGAGCAGGGTCGTAATGAGTCCACCGTCAGAACGATCGTGTCCGGCCGTCACGAGACGCACCGCTATGAGCTCCTGGACGGCCTTGAAAGCCCGTGCAAATTGCGCCGTGTCTTCGAGGTCTGGCGGTGTATCACCGATCTGCGACCAGACTTGAGCGAGAGCCGATCCTCCGAGCCTATGGCGGCCGCCACCAAGGTCGATCAGCAGCAGCCGTCCGCGGTCCGGGAGCTCGAGGCTCGGAGTGACGGTCTGCGTGATGTCAGAACAGCTCACATAGGCCGAGATCACGAGCGAACCTGGCGCCTTTACGATTTCCTCGCCACCGTTGTCGATGGGTGCTCTCGCCGCCATCGAAAGACTGTCCTTGCCGCCATCAACTGCGATCCCGAGCTCGAGCATGCAATCACGCATCGCGACGGCAGCGTCGTACAGATCGGCCCCCTCTCCAGGCAGTTTGGCAGCCCACATCCAGTTCGCCGAGCAGCGCACGTCCTCGAGAGCCGTCACCCTCGCCCATACCAGATTCGTAAGGGCTTCGCCGACCGCCATTCGTGCCATCGCGGCCGGGTCCAGGAGCCCCTTGAGCGGCTGTTCACCGATCGCGGTTGCGGCGCCGGTGGTGCCGAAGTGACTCTGCGCGATCACCCCAACGTCAGCTACGGTGAGCTGAAGTGGGCCGGCACATTGTTGTTGGGCGACCAATCCGCTGACGCTGCGGTCGACCTTGGTGGTGAGGAATCTCTTCGAGCCCACCGAGAGCAGCCGGAGCACTCGGTCGAGCGCCATCTGGACATCAATCCCCGAAGGGAGCTCCAGCGGTTCGAGACTCAGACGTCGCCTCTCCATATTGAAGGTCTTCTGCGGCACTGCGCCGAGTATGTGATCGAGAACGAGGTCGACCGGTGCCGAGTCGTCTTGCTCGTCGTGGAGGATGACTCGCCCGTCGCCGGTGACCTTGCCGACAAAGGACACGGGCACTCTCTCTCGCTCGCAGAGGGCGCGAAACGCGACCTCGTCACGGGGCCGCAGGAGCAGGGCGTTGTTCTCCTGATATTCTGCACCCCAGATTTCCAGCACCGAGAGGCTGTCGTCTCCGACCGGGATCTCGCGGATCTCGAGTCGGGCGCCGGCCGGTTCGACGATCTCCTTGAGCACGTTGCAGTTCCCGCCGGCGCCCTGGTCGTGGATGCTGACGATGGGATTGTCCGGACCGAGCTCGGAGCAGGCACGAATGACACGGTTGACCTTCTGTTCCATCTCCGCGTCGCCGCGCTGCACGGCATTGAAATCGAGGTGTTCGGGATTCTCGCCCTGGACCATGCTCGAGGCGGCGCCGCCGCCCATTCCGATGCGGTAGGCGGGCCCGCCGATTTTCACCACCCACATCTCGGGCTCGGGCTCATCCTTGTCAGTATGCCGAGCATCGATCTGACCGATCCCACCCGAAAACATGATCGGTTTGATCCACTCGCGACGCTCGCCGTCAGGAAGGCGCAGGCCCGCCGATCGGGTGAAGCCGGCGATCACCGGCTCGCCGAACTTATTGCCGTAGTCGGAGGCCCCGTTCGAGGCCTCAATCTCGATCGCCTGAGGCGATGCGAGATTTGGAGGGTAGTGAAACCCGGGGTCTTCCCAGGGGAGCTCGTATCCGGGCAGTCTGAGATTGCCAACGCAGTAGGCGGCCGTACCCGCTACAACCAGCGCTCCGCGGCCAGTGGCCTGGACATCCCGAATGCGCCCACCGGTACCGGTCTCGGCGCCTGGGAAGGGCGCGACTCCGGACGGGAAGTTGTGGGTCTCCGCGGTAAAGATAATGTCGAGATCGAGCTGGCGGTCAACCAGAGGCGACGGACCGAATGGGTCGGCGCTGAGCAGGGTCGTAGCGGGAAACCCGCGGATCGCACTCGAGTTGTCGTGGAAGGCAATGACACTGTTGTTGGGGTTGGCCTCGTAGGGTTGGCGCACGATTTCGAAGAGGTGATTCGGCATCTCCTCACCGTCAATCACGAGACGGCCCTTGAAGAACCAATGTCTTGAATGTTCGCTGTTTGATTGGGCGATATCGAAGCACTCGACGTTTGTCGGGTCGCGGCCGATGCGGTCGCGGAATAGATCAGTATAGAAATCGAGGTCCCAATCGTCGAAGGCGAGGCCAAGCTCGTTGTTGATGCGTTCCAGTGCCGCCCGACCTTCGGCCATGACCGGTATCGAGCCGACCTGTGCGGGGGTGGCGCCAGAAGCGAAGTCGGTCAATGGTGTTGGGTAGCAGCACTCGGTCATGCGGTCGTGCATCGACGCCAGGAGGGCGGTCACGCTTTTTTCGGCGATCGGTTCATGGGTTCTCAGCAGATAGCGTCGCGAGCGTTCGATACGGCGAGCATCACCAAGGCCACATGCGTGGCAGATCGAGACCGCGTTGGTCGACCATGCAGTGGTAAAGGTCATACGCGGGCCGACCTCGAAAATCGATCCGAGGCGGTCGTCGAGGAAGCTGGCGAGGCCGTATCGATGGGGCTCGTATGTCTCGGTGAGCAGCCAATCGAGGACTCTTAATTCCTCGTTCCGCAGGTCGCGGGATGTTTCAACGTAGAAACAGTATTCAGCCTCGATCCCGTCGATCTCGGTTCCAAGGATTTGCCGGGCGTCGTCGAGCAGGCTGTTGTGGGTGGCAACTGGGAGATTATAGCTTCGATATCGGCGGAGCAGCGTCATGAGGAGGTTGTAGCAGGTATGGGCTGGTTGCGCTAGTTTCGGTTCCCGCGTCTGCGTCCGCGCCCGCGCCCGCGTCCGAAGTGGGTCGCGTGACCCTTGCCACCTCCAACGCAGGCGGGTAAGGTCTCACGACAAGATGCAATCGTCTCCAGAAGCCATCGGGCACGGAGACGGAGACGAGCACGGAGACGGGGACATGACCACCTACCGCGACGCAGGAGTCGATATCGACGCTCAGGACCGAGCGCTTGAACAGGTCAAGAAGATGGTTCGCAACACCTACACCTCGGATGTGCTCTCCGACCAGGGAGCCTTCGGGGGACTGTTCCGACCGCCCATCAAAGGGCTCAAGGAGCCGGTGTTGGTGGCATCGGCGGACGGCGTCGGCACCAAGCTCAAGGTCGCGTTTGCCGCCGACCGGCACTCAACTGTGGGGCGTGATCTTGTCCACCACTGCATCAACGACATTCTTGTCCAGGGGGCGAGGCCGCTGTTCTTTCTCGACTACCTGGCCACCGGTCGCCTCGAGCCCGATGTGGTTGCCGATGTGATCGGGGGAGTCGCGGTAGCATGCGGCGAGCACGGCCTCGCATTACTCGGTGGTGAAACCGCGGAGATGCCGGGTTTTTACCGTGACGGCGAGTACGATCTCGCCGGTTTTGTCGTAGGGCTCGTCGACCGTCGTCGAATCATCGATGGTACTGCGGCGAAAGCGGGTGACGTGCTGGTCGGTTTGCCGGCGACTGGTCTCCACACAAATGGCTACTCGCTCGCCCGGAAGGTCTTTTTCGAGGAGTTGGGGCTCGGGCCGGGCGACACGGTCGAAGAACTCGGCCGTACGGTAGCCGATGAGCTGTTGGCGATTCACCGCTGCTATCTCGAGCCCGTATGGCCGTTGATCGAGCACGGCTGGGTGCACGCCATGGCCCACATCACAGGCGGCGGCCTGACCGATAATCTGCCGCGGGTCTTGCCCAACGGGTTGCGGGCCGTAGTCAAGGTGGGTGCGTGGGAGATCCCACCCGTCTTCCGCCTCTTGGCGGAAAAGGGACAGGTGCCGGAGGACGATATGTGGCGGACCTTCAATCTCGGTGTTGGAATGGTGCTGGTCGTTGCACCGAAACAGCTCGACAAAGTCCTGCGCAACCTCCGCGATTCGGGCTGTCCCGGCTTTCCGATGGGCAACATCGTCAAGGGTGAGTCGGGCGTCGAATACGACCATCCCCCGGAGGGCTTCCCAAGCGATCTGCGCTAGCAAGGTCCACTTCCGCCTGCCGAACGAACGGTCCACACCTCGATCAAAGCGCGATACGGCTATACGGCCGGACGGCCAGACGGGTTACCACCAACTGGGATGATCAGGCCGCTTATTGAGAACTGAGCCGGCTTAGGTGGGTTCTAAAAACGCAAAGACGCCAAGATCGCGAAGAAGAAGCAAAGAGACGGTTTTGAGTTTTTCTTGGCTTTGGTCTTTGCGCTCTTTGCGTCTTGGCGGTTCCAAAGCCATTCGAATTGGCCACTGCATTTACGAATCACGACGTCGCAAAAATCAGCCCCGTTCCCTCACGCTTGACGCCTGTTGAAGTGATCATTTGAGCATCTTTCTACCTCAAAACAAATGATTTACGATGCATCAAATCGATGGTCACGAGGAGGCTTCAATGGCCAAACGCATCGGCATGATCTACTGCGAGCGGATCCAGGACGCGAGCTGTGTCGGCTGCGCCAAGTGTTACAAGTCAGTCAACGAAAACACTTTTGCCTTTGAGGATCAGGGTGAGGTACGGGTGGTCTTCAAGACCGGCTGTGGTGACTGCCCGGGTCTGGTGGTGCCAAGGGTGGATCTCCAGATGACGGTCCTCGAGAGTCTCGGCGTAGGGGTTGACGAAATCTACTTCGGAACCTGCGTCAAAAAGGCGACCGGGCTGATGAACTGCCCGATGATTGTCGAGGGTGTGACGCGCGTGCTCGAGGAGAAGTTCGGTGTGCCGGTTCATATGGGGACGCATGATTACTGACGGCCCCTGGCCCGGCCGACGGCTATACGGCTATGCGGCTATACGGGCCGCGCACCCGCACCGGGCCATAAAGCCGTATTGCCGTAAGGCCGAATAGCCGTGAGAACTTGATTTACACTGAAAAACCCGTACAATACCGACTCCCGGTCTGACCGGGAAATACAACTCCTTGCTCCGGACAGCGATTCGGAGCCAAAGGCCACGAGGAGAACGACATGCCTCTTTATGACTTTGGGGTCATTATCGACGCCGAGATCCCGCCCGAGGAAGAGACCGCGACTTTGGAGCGTCTCGAGGGCATCATCACCGATGGCGGCGGCGAGGTCGCTGAAAAGGACACCTGGGGACGGCGTCAGCTTGCCTACCCGATCGAGAAGAAGAACTACGGTGTCTACCACTTCTGGAAGGTGAACGTTGGCGGCGAGGTCCTCGAGAAACTCAATTTTGAGATGCGGACCAACGATGCGGTCATGCGGTCATTGATTCTCAACATGGACCGCGAGCTGCGCCGCAAACGCAAGATGGACGCCAAGTACGAGGCGCGTGCCGCGAAGAAAGCAGCGAAGGCCGCGGCCAAGGCCGAGAGCGCCGCGGACGAGGGTTGAGGAGGCTGCAATGAGACCAAATAGGAAACGTTTTCGTCGTCGGGTCAAGGTCTGCCGATTCACGGTTGAGAAGATCAACTACATCGACTACAAGGATGTCGACCTTCTTCGTGAGTACACGCCAACAAACGGTAAGATCCTGCCACGCCGGGTGACCGGTACCCGCCCCGCCTTCCAGCACAAGCTGACCCGGGCAATCAAGCGGGCACGGTTCATGGCGTTAATGCCGTACACCGGCTCCTGAGTCCGGATCATGCCGGTCCAAAGAGACCGGTGGTCAACTGCTCTGCCGTTGAGTGAAAGTTCGATCCGGCTTGAGGATGCTTTGGAAACGCTAAGACGCAAAGACGCAAAAAAGGTGCTCGAAAGACTTTTTGGCGTGTCTTCGCATCTTCGTGGCTCCGAAGTCGTTCAAGTTTGTCTAAGGGCTGACCGAATTCTGCTTGGCCCAAATCCACCGAATCCATTCATTCGCTCAAACCTGAATATCGGAACCTGGGCGGTGAGATGACGATTGAACAACCTGATACGCCGGAGGTACAGGCCCCGCGTCCGCAGATCCCCCGTCTTGGCGCGGCGGCGTCGGGGCTCGTGGCCCTGCTGCTGGTGGGTGGGTTGTTTGTCATTCCACTGCTCGGAATGCTGATCGCCCCACTCGGATCGCTTCCGGTACTCCACTTTCAGTCCGGCGGTTCGCCGGGATACCGGGCGTGGGGGCCCGTTGTGGCGCTCCTTGCCGTGGCGGCTCTTGGTGGCTTTGCAGGGTTTGCCCTGCCGCTCCTCTCGGCCTATTCTCTGCTCGTTATCCTGCCGTCGGTAACCGTTGACCTCTGGATCCGGTGGCAGCTGAGCGAGGGCCGGTGGGTGGCAATCACAACCATCTGTGGCCTCTTTGGTTGTCTCGCGGCCGTCGTTGCGATCGCTGCACCTCAGACCCCCATGGAGGCGGTCGCAGGGTGGATGCGTGCAGCGTCGGAAGATGCTGCCGAGCTCTACGCCGCGTGGGGGTTGGCACAGGGAAGCGTGGAGCTGGCTCTCGATGCGGCCGAACGCGCGGCAGCGTGGGTGTTGCCGAGCGTTCCGGTGGCCTATCTGGTGCTTGTCCTCTTCTGGATGCGCCCCCGGCTTCCATTGCTCGGCTTGCCGGTTTCGGCTGCGCCGTTCGAGGAGTACCGTAACGATGAATGGCTGGCTGCTCTTTTCGTGCTTGCTGGGGGCGGTACGTTGCTCTTTGGTGGCACTTTGAGATGGGTGGCGATCAACCTTCTGGTGGCGGTGCTCATCTTGTATTTTGTCCAGGGTTTAGCTATGATTCGAGCCCACCTCGCGCGCTGGTTCGGGCGAGGATGGCTCGTACGCTGGGGTGTTGCCCTGCTGTGCTTGCAAGGACCGATGCCGCTGCTGGTTGCGGCGCTCGGTGTTGCGGACAGCTTCCATCCGCTCCGGCCCCAGGTTGACGATGACGGAGGAACGAAATGAAGGTGATTCTGAACGACTACATCGAGCACCTCGGCGAACGTGGCGACTCGGTGGTGGTGAAGCGTGGTTACGCCAACAACTATCTCCTGCCCAAGGGTCTGGCCTATCCCGATACCGGTGGCAACCGGCGCCGGTTCGATCAGGAACAGAACAACTGGGAGGAGATGGATCTCGAACGCCGCTCTGCGGGAGAGAAGCTTGCAGCCTCACTCGAGGGAACCAAGCTCGCCTTCGAGCGTCGGGCAAGTGAAAAGGACGTACTCTTTGGATCGGTGAGCGTCGCGGATATTCATCGCGAGCTCCAAGAACGTGGTTTCGATTTCGACCGGAGGCGGATTCTCCTCGAACACCCAATCAAAGAGCTTGGGGCAGTTAACGTCGAGATTCAGATTCATCGTGAGATCACGGTCAACATTCCCGTCAGGGTCGTACGCCCGGGTGAGGACCCCGATGCTATTGCTCCCGAGTTCGTGGCCGA
>JACXWA010000003.1 GCA_014764485.1 Candidatus Sulfomarinibacter kjeldsenii | reverse complement strand
CGGTTGTGTGGTCTACGGTACCGGCTGGTGGTACCGGCCCTGGTGTGGACCCCGCCACTACTACCCCTACCACTCGACCTGGGGCTTCCACGTGCGCTGGAACCCCTGGTACGGCTGGGGCTTTGGCCTCAGCTATTCGACCGGCCGCTTCAGGTTTTCGATCGGTTTTGGGGGTTGGGGTCGATACGGGTACGGGGGTTGGTGGGGACCGGGTCGCTACCGGCCCTACCCGAGATACGGATACGGTGCCGGCTACAGGGCCGGTTACCGCCACGGCTACCGCCACGGCTACCGCCACGGCGCAGCTGCGGGAAGTCGACCGACCCCGTATGGAGGAGCGCGGCCGAGCAACAATGTCTATTCGCGACCAGGCAATGCCGACCGAGTGGCTCGCACTCAGGACAGAGCTGGAACCCGACAACAGCCAGCGGTTGCGCGAGACCGGGCTAACAATGTCTACACCGACAAGAGCGGTAATGTGTACCGCCGCAACGACAATGGCAGCTGGGACCGGCGCGACAAGGGCGGGTGGTCGAAGACCGACGTTCCCAGCACCGGCGGCAGACCCGCGACCGGTAACCAGCCGTCAACCCGACCGTCGACGGGTACACAACCCTCAACCCGACCGTCGACGGGGGCACAGCCGTCCACCCGGCCTTCGACCGGTTCGCGTCCATCAACCCAACCCTCGACCGGATCGAGACCCTCGACGGGCAGCCGTCCTTCGAGTGGATATACGCCCTCGACGAGCTCACTCAACCGCGACTACTCCGCGCGTCAGCGCGGCAACACGCGATCGAACCAAAACCGTTCGATGTCGAGTCGGCCCTCCGGTGGCTCCCGGGGTGGCGGCGCTCGGAGGAGGTAAGGGCCCAAATCCCAGATATCAAAAGGTCCCGTCACTGACGGGACCTTTTTTCTGTCGCGTATTTTCAATTACCGCAGATCGAGTGAAACTCCCTCGCCCTCGCGGACCCTGACCTGACCCTGTCGCGGTCCCGCTTCGGTGGAGACAGAGACGACGTAGTCGTCGGCCTGCAGTGGTCCGATACGGACGCCGCCGCTCATCTGCTGCGGCGGGCTGGCCATGAAGAGCAGGCTCGAGAGGTCGACACCGTCTGAAGTCATGACGCGGATCGATGGACCCCGCGTCGACGCGGCAACCACCACGCCAGCCTTCGCCCTGATCCCGCTTGCGTTGTCATCCAGATAGATATCGACATAGCCTCCGTGGCCAAGGTCGAGCTGCGCTTGAAGCTGTTCTCCGTTGTCGACCATCAGGTTCGGACCGCAGCCGGTGGCGCCGCCATATGCGATGCCGCAGGGGCGATAGGAGCCGGCCGGGATGCCGGAGAAGGTCGCGAGCCCCCCGCCATCAGTGAATCCGGTGGAGGTCTCGGGCCCGACCAGATAGACCGGCGCGCCGCCGGCCGAACCGGCGAGGGTGTTGACTGCGAGAATGATGCTTGCGCCGTCGTGCGGCAGCAGCTCGAGAATGACCGGCCCCTCGGCGCTGCCGTCACGAATGTCGAGCTCTGATGGGTTCGATGGGGCGAAGTCGGTGTGGCTGGCGGTCAGCACCAGGTGGCCTGGCTCGAGGCCGCGAACCAGAAAGCGTCCCTCGGCGTCGGTGTAGGCCGTCACGTCCTGAATGCCATCACCGGCACTGGCCTGGACCGATGCCCCGGCGACCGGGTTGCGGTCGCTGTCGATGACATAGCCCTCGACCGCTGCGTCGGAGTACTGGATCGCGCACTGATAGGTCTCCACCTGCGGAACGTCGAGGACCTTGGTGATCGGAGCGGCGCCGGATCCAGGTGGCGTGTAGGAAGCGTAGTAACGGCCCACAGTGAGGCCTGATCCGCCAAAGCGGCCGTCGGGACCAACCATGAACTGCAGCGGTTGTTGATCGATGCCGAAAATCTGGCGATCATCGGTAACCCGTTGCATCATCACGACGACTCCGGGTGCCTGCGCCCCCTCGGTGGTCAGAACCAGGGTTCCACCCGGCGCGCGATCGTCGCCAAGCCAGATCTCGCCCTCGATGCGGATGCCACCGAGCATGAGGTCCGCGACCACCGTCTCTCGTGCGTCGCCCTCAACCGTGTCGGAGGCCTTTTCCTGACCGTGGCTGGCGGTCACCTTCCACCGGCCGACGGGCACCCGTTCGGCCCGGAAGTAGCCGTCGTGGTCGGTACGAACCTTGGTCTCTGCAAAGTAGGCATAGGAGGCCGCCTCGGTGATCTCCACCACTGCGCCGGTGATGGGACGATCGAGGCGGTCGTAGACCTGACCCACGATCGTCATGCCGGCATCCATCTCCACGTCGCCGACGTCATAGCCGACCTCGTCGGGCTCAACGCCGTCGAGACGCCAGGTCGCGAAACCCGACGCATTAACGAGAGTCCGGCAGGTGCCGGCGTCGAGTCCCTCGAGGAGGAACATGCCGTCGGTGTCGGTGAGCGTGCTCGGCACGTCGCCAAGCAGTTCGGGCGCACGGAAGACCGCAGGCGACCCCGGTTCGCACTTGACCCGTGCGCCGGGGATGGGCTGCAGGGTCTCGGCGTCGAGGACGCGCCCGGAGATGGCGAGCCCGCGATCGGGAACGATCGGGGAAAGCATCAGCTCTTCACCGAGAGCGACATGGACCCTCTCTGAAACCGTGGTTGCCGAACCTGGGAGGCGCACCGACAGCGAGTAGGTGCCGGTTTCGAGGCCGGAGGCCCGAGCGATGCCCAGCTCCGCGCTCCAGATGCCTTTGCCGGATTTACCCTCACGCCCGCTGGTGGTGTAGGCCTGCCAACGCACGATGACCTCGTCCGGGGAGAAGTGACGAGCCGACAAAATTTGCTGCTCGATGACGGCACCGCCGGGAACGGTGATGACCACCCGCTTCTGATCGGTGGAGAAACTGCCCTCCCACACACCGAAGCCCGAACCGAAGATCTTGACCGGAATGGTGGTACGGCGCATCAGTCCTTCGACGCGCAATTGGCCGTTGCCATCGGTCTGGTAAACACGATCGTTGAAGTAGAGGATTGCCTTGGCCGCCCGCTCGCCAATCTCGTTTTCGACAACCAACAGAATGTCGCGACCGGGGATGAGCTCGAGAGTGACCGGTTCGGCCACAAGACCTTCGTTGAGTTCAACTGCGACTTCCGCGCATGCACGACCCTCGGCACAAGCGCGAACCCGTACCGTGCCCGGAAGAAGGCCACCGAGCGCGAAGAGCCCTTTCGGTGAGCTGGTGCCGCGTTGGTTGTAGCGGAAGCTGTCGAGCGCTTTGATCTCGCCAAGGACATCGATCTTTGCTCCAGCTACAGGTTCACCCTCTTCGTCCAACACGAGGCCGCTGACCCCGAGACCATCGGCGAGGACGAGCGATACCGGTTTAGAGAAATCGCGGAAGCTTGTGACCGCGGGGGCCATTCCCGGGGCGACAACGACACCGACGTAGGAAGCGTCGAGGTCGAGGTCTTGAACATCGATCACCCCGTCCTCAGCGATCTCGTGCTTGGAGGCGACATTTGTGAATAGGGTGAGGACATCGATCTGATCCTCACGGGCCAACCACATTCGCGCCTCGACCGCAGGTTCGAGCTCGATGGTGATCGCTCCTTGGGGTTGCAACAACACCGTGTGGCGTCGGCCGTCTGCGACCACACGGTCCGCGGTCGGAGCATAGCCCGGGGCCGAAAAGATGATTCGCTCGACACCGCGGCACGCGAGGTCGAGGAGACCTCCGGTCTTCCAGCTGGCGTTGGCGAGCTCGTCGGGAGCCCCCGCCACCTGCCAGGACAGCGAACCGTTTTCAATCGGTTCGCCGCTGACTGCATCCTGAATCAGATAACCGGCCATCGCGAGGCTTGGCAGCTGGAGTTTGTTTTCGGCGTTGGGAACAATTGCAAGTGGTGCGCCGAGACCGACGCGAACCCAGGTCGTGCCGTCGCCGGCCGGAACTGCCAGGACATCGGAGAGGGTCGTGCCATCGGGCGCGATGACCTCAGTGCCGAATGCCGCAAAACCCACTGCCATCGCCAACCCTGCGAAGATGACGACAGTGGTACGTTTCATAATATTCTCCAGAATCCGGGCTACTGGGTGCTCTCCACCGTTGGCAATTCGACCTGCCAGACGGTGGTTGTGGTTGAAGGCTCCCAGGTCTGCTGTCCCACCAGGACCAGGCGTCCGGCCCCGGCGTCGGCAATGATCAGCCGGCCGGCGCGGACACCCTCGATGGGAAGACCAACTGCTACAGGTTCGCCATTTGTCTTGTAGATATCGAGCTCGTGGCGCTGCAACAGGGGCCCGTCGGGAATTCCGACGACGAATGCCAGGAGGTCATCTCCGAGTGGAACCGGTCGCTTGACCAGCGGTTGTGCGAGCTGCCACTGCGAGTATCGCTGCCGACCGGAGTCGTCGTGAACTTCGGGGGAAGCCCCCCAGTTCGGTGCTCGGAAGCGGGGGTTGGTACCGCGCCACGCTTTGGTCAGGCGGTCGTTCTTGTCAAAGACGAAGACCGCGTAGCTGCGTGGATCCACGAAGGCCCAGCCGCCGTCAGGCAACGCCGCCAACCCTCCCGTTGTGATTCCCTGGAAATGAATTCGTTTGACCGTCTCCGTTACGGGCATGGACGCCGGGTACTCCTGAAGCGGCACGATCTCTCCATCGTCGTACTGGATGAAGAGATAGGGCGTGCCGCCGCCCGAGACGTCCGGGCTGGCGATGCCGTATATCACCATGCGGTCCGGGAACACCAACGGTTGGCCGCTGGTGACGCTTTTCATGCCCGGATATTCGTGGAGGAACCGAAAGCTGGAATCGTAGTAGACCCAGAAGTATCGGTCACCAAAGACCACGCACCGGCCGGACCCGCAACCCAGATGCTGAGGTCCGGAGACCTCACCTTGCTGGGTGCCCATGGGCAGGACCGATCGAAGGTCCTTGCCCGTCCGAAGATCAACTTCGCGGAGCCCTTTCGTGTAGTCGGGGAGGAGCAGGCGGTCGCCGCGAACCACCGCGTCAACGATCATGTACGCGGGGCTCTCGAGGCTTACGGGTCGAGCCGCACAGGAGGGCTCGACTTTATCTGCCGGCGATGCCAGCACACCGGCGCAGAGAAGCGCTACACCGGCACATACAACAACAACCCTTAGGGCGTGCCGCATAGACTCACCTGATTGGTTCCGTCAGATTGAAGCTGACGAACCTCGATCAGGGAGTATCCGGGAAAACCCAGATGACGTAGCAGTCAAACGGCAGCGGCGCGCAGCCGTTGGGATGGTTCGGCGTGTAGACCATCCATCCCACTTTTTGAACCGCAGCCTCAGAGAGACTCGGCGCGATCAGAGCCGGCACAATTGCGCCGACTATCATGACCGCAATGATCAAGACACCCAATTTCCTTTTCGACATGATCCGCCCTCCATCATGCTAGTTGGGGTAAACGTATCGACCGCTTTTTTGATTGTCAAGGGCTCGTCTCGATATTTCCCTCCAAATTTGACTTCGTCGATATGGGCCACCTCGCGACCACAGGACGATTCGAAGGCGACATCGGGGTCATAAGGCCATCTATTGTCTGATACCGTCTGCTGGAGGCGATTTTTGGCGTGCTGAACGGTGACTTCACCGCTGTGATCCGGGGCACTTATTGTGGACCGCATTAGCACATACTGAGTCCGCCTCTCCAAACAGGCCGGGAAAAAAGTGGCCTCCAGTCATGTTACGGTTTCTGTGATAGGAGGAATCGATGATTCGTCGCACCGCTCTTTTCGTTACGTGTGTGGTCCTGGTCGCTGCAGTGCCCGCCAGTGCCTTTGACCTCAACTTGGCGGTCGGCGCCGATTTCGGCGGTGATTTCGACCTCGGGAACGTCAGTCTGAGCTCGGACACGGGCTACAACCTGGGGCTGGAGATCGCGTTCAAGGTTCCGTTCATCGAACTCGGTGCCGGACTCGAGTACGGGTTTTCACGCAGCGCCAGCATCGCCGACCTCGACGCCAGCTACTATCAGATCTACGCGATCGGCCGGTTCTTCTTCGGGCCGATCTACATCGCGGGCCGGTTCGGCTACGCGAATATGTCCGTGTCGACCATCCTCGATGTGGGTTCGGGCGCCGGCGGCAGCTGGGGCCTCGGCGGCGGCGTCGAGCTCTTTGGAAAATTGAAGGCCGAGCTCCTCTTCAACAACATCAACACCGACCTCGAGTACCAGAGCTGGACCATCAGACTCCTCTACACCTTCTAGTTAAGTCCGCCAGCCCGACGTTTGTTTTTGAACCACCAAGTTCACCAAGTTCACCAAGTACGCACTAAGATTTCCATTGGTGTTTCATAGCATTCATGCACAAGCCATGAGGTTTTGACATATCAGCTGGGTCGACAAAATCCCACGCCGCGAACAAGAAAGTCCTTCTTGGTGTTCTTGGCGCCTTGGTGGTGAAGATGGGTGAGTGGCTGGCCGAAAAGCCGTACAGCCGTAAAGCCTTCTAGAACGGAAAGCCGAAGTTCAGGCGAAAGCCCTTGACGTGCGGGCCGAACCGGTAACCGATTCCGATCCGCGGCAGCGGGATAAACCAGAGTTTGACCTTCGGCGTGGTTCCGAAGGTGAAGCCCACTTCATTGGTGTACTGGATTTCGAGGGGCTCGCTCTCGTCGCGGCCAATGATGGCGTCGATGTACTGGCGACGTATGAAATAGCCGCTGAGGTCGGCCCGGTTTCCACCAATGGTGAACGGCAGTGGGTGGCGGGCGTCAAAGCCGAGCCGGATCTCTCCGAGATCACTTGCCACAGCGTCGGTCGAGGTGAAGGTCGACAGGTAATCCACTTTCGTGCCGAAGCTGAGGTCCCACTTCTTCACCGGCCAGGTGGCGATGGTTCGTATACCAACCGACCACACCCCATAACCGAGGTCGTTGTCGAAGTCACGGCCGTAGCCGATCTCGGCAAACGGCTTGAGGATCCAGCCCTTGCCGGCCGGAACCAGGAACTCGACGCCCGGGGTGGCGGCAAGTGATTGAAATTTGTAGTTGAAATCGATCGCGTCTTCGACGGTGAAGTTGTAGACCCCTGCGTAAACGACAAATCTGAGCCGCAAGCCCCAATCGTCATCGTCGGCTGTGAAAATCTTAAAGCTTGCAGGAATGCGGAGGTCGTAGACTTCTGTGTCGGGCGTGGCCGAGTCGCCGCCGGTGAAGCCGAATGCGAATGGGTGGAAGGTCGGGCTCCCATCGTCCTGAGCGAATGTGGGAAACGCGATAACGAGGATTGCGGCCATGGCCACCACTGAGGTGGCCCGACTGAAGGGCCGGGGACACATCGGTGACGCTGAGATCATGCCCGCAGTATATATGGATCAAAAAACGACCCGGCGCGAGGCCGGGTCGTTTGTTCTTCAGCGGTCGTACGCGGTCAGCGCATCGTCGGCTTGAAATCCACGCGGCGATTCTTGGCGCGACCCTCGGCCGTGTTGTTTTGCGCTAGCGGGTCATTGGGACCGAAGCCCTTGGCAGTCAACCTACCGGCTGCGACACCGTTGGTCACCAGGTATTCCTTGACCGCCTCGGCCCGCTTCTCCGAAAGCTGCATGTTCCAGGCCAGAGGTCCGGTGCTGTCGGTGTTGCCCTGGATCTCGACCATGTACTGCTGGTTCTTCTTGAGGAAATTGGCGACCCGGAGCAGGATCTCCGCCGCCGCGGGTTTAATCGTGTTGCGGTTGACGTCGAAGAGCACCTGACCCCTCAAGAACCACTCGTCGCCCGCGACCTCGATTCCGGCAATCGGGCAACCCTTGTCATCGACCGGAACGCCCTTCGGTGTGCCGGGGCACTTGTCGAGATAGTCGGGTACGCCGTCACCGTCCGAGTCGACCGGGCAACCCTTTGTATCGACCTTGGCGCCGCTGGGTGTGCCGGGGCACTTGTCGAGATAGTCGGGCACACCGTCGCCGTCGGAGTCGATCGGGCAGCCCTTGGCATCAACCGCGACATTCTTCGGTGTGCCGGGGCACTTGTCGAGATAGTCGGGCACGCCGTCACCATCGGAATCAACCGGGCAACCAACCGAATCTACCTCGACCCCCTTGGGGGTGTCCGGGCATTTGTCGAGGTGGTCCGGAACGCCGTCACCGTCGGCATCGGGCCACAGAAAGACGTCAGTGACGAATAGCGCCATCGCCCGGGAAGTCGTCAGCTTACTCGCGGGTTTGAGGTAGCCGGAACCGCCCGCGGCCACCACATTTTCGAGGAGCTGACGTCCTTTCTTGCTGTTGCCGATCTGGACTGCATAGATTTCGAGGTTTTCGCCAAAGGCGGATGCCAGGCCCTCGGCTGCGGCCACTTCCTTCTTGCCCATATCGAGACCGTCGCTGACGATGATGACTGCTGTCCTCGCGTCTCTTTTGAAAAGATCTGCGCCGGCTGCGTCGAGAGCGAGGTTGAGGGGACTGGTGCCGTCGGCGCAGTTGAATCTCGCGACGCCATCACCGAAGGAAGAGCTGAGGTACTCACCGATTTCGATGATCGAGACCGTCTTGCCCTGGCTCTTGCAGAGCCCGCGCCCGAAGGTCCGCAATCCTCCGTCGTAGCCGAGGTCGGGAGTGGTATGGTTCAGGCTGATCAGGAAGTCCTCTGAGATCCCCAGCTTCCGTTGCCGCTGCCAACGATCGGTCATCGAAAGCGAGCCGTCCGCAATCACGACGAACTGATCGACCTTGCGAACATATTTGTCGGTATCGATCGTTCCCGGCTCGAAGCTCAACGTCGGTTGTGACGATGCGCAGGCCTGGGTCAGCATCACCATGGCGAAGATCAGGACGATGTACGAGGTGGCTCTTTTCATCATTCCTCCACTTGTCTTGCGGTACCGTCCGGACGTCCGGAACCGAGAACATTCATCGATCCGATGGTTCCGTCCCGGTCGGTCGCAATGGGCTCTCGTGCAAGCAGTCTGCCACAACCACTGTGCCGTCGCAATGTCATCTCCGACCTGCCTATTACGTTCCAGGCGCTTTGGTCGAGAGATGATAGGGCCTCTGTATGCTTGGGCCCATGAGCCATCACAAGTACCGAGCAATCCCTTTGAAATTCGCGCGCCTACCCGAGGATGAGATGCTCGACAGAGGCGACAGCTTTCGGGAGCTCATGGCCCGACGCCGCTCGGTTCGCGAGTTTGCATCCGACCCAGTACCTCGCAAGCTCATAGAGATCGCGATTGCTGTTGCGAACACCGCGCCGTCGGGGGCCAACCGTCAGCCCTGGCATTTCGCTGTCGTCTCCGACCCGTCCGTCAAGGCGGAGATTCGCCGCGGCGCTGAGGCCGAAGAACGAGAGTTCTACGAGGGTGGCCGGGCGACGGAGGAGTGGCTGGAAGCGCTGGCGCCGCTCGGCACCGATTGGCGGAAGCCGTTCCTCGAGATCGCTCCATGGCTTGTGGTGGTCTTCAAGCAGATCCATGCGGTCGGTAAGGACGGGGCCAAGCTCAGCAATTATTACGTCAACGAAAGCGTCGGCATTGCCTGTGGTCTGTTCATCGCGGCCATCCAGGGGATGGGTCTTGCCACCCTCACCCACACCCCACAGCCGATGCGGTTTCTGACCGGAATCCTCGATCGACCCGCCAACGAGCGACCTTACATTCTTTTTCCTGTTGGCTATCCGCACCCCGACTGCGAGGTGCCGGAGATCTCCAAGAAAAGCCCCTCAGAGGTTGCGACCTGGTTCGAGATGGAGTGAGAGCGATGCCTCATTCATCTTTGACGAAATTACCGACGAAAGCCGACACGATGCTGACGACGAGAGCGCCGAGCACCGCCCACCAGTAACTCGAGACCACAAAGCCGGGTACCACCTTCGATGCCAGAAGGAAGGTGAAGCCGTTTACAAGCAGGTAGAAAAGGCCGAGGGTGAGGATCGTGATCGGCAGCGTCAGGAGGGTCAAGATCGGCCGGACGAGGGCGTTGACGAGACCGAGCACGATGGCGGCGATCGCCAGGGCCTGGTTGGACTCGATATGGACGCCGGGCAGAATATAGGCGGTCACCCATAGGGCGAGGGCGATGATCAGCCAGTGGATCAGAAAGCGTTTCATGACAATTCCTCCTGGAGTTTTCGTTTCGGCACAGTCATATCATTCTCCGGTCTCCGCCGGGGATTCTGCGGGGTTCTTCTTTGCCGTGAAGACGAGGGCCTGCGGTCCCTCGTCGGTGTCACATGTGAGTACCAGCCGTCCGGCGAGGAATCGATAACCCGTTGCGCCGGCGAGGGCTGAGAGGTAACGCCGTTCGAGATCCATCCTCGGCTCCGGGCAGGCCATGCGGGTGGCGCCCATTCCGTTGAACGCGAGCTCGCCCGCCTTCGGTGCCAAAACCCCGGCGAAGTAGCTGTTGCAGCCGCTGTTCCCAGAAACCCTGTCGTCTTGGAAGAGGAGGCTGATCTCAATGTCTTCGGGCAGGTGCTGCCCATGGCCGAGCTCGATCAGGACCCACCCATGGCCCCCGAGATCGGCCAGCGACAACGTCCCGGTCGTCTCGTCGGCCACTTGATTCAGGCCATCTTCGCTCAAGGCCCAGGAGACCAGGGCCTTCTCGGTTGGGCAGCAGGCGGCGTCTTCGGGGCCCGCTCGAACAATGTCGAGGGTTATCCTGCCGTCGTCGATTGTCCCCGATCGAATCTGGACCCGGTCGCCGATGAGAGCCGTGCCGAGGTTTGTGACATTGTCTTCTCCACTCGACACCGCGCCAAGAAAAAGACGGTTCCCGGACCCGCCCGAGCTTTCCCACAGAAGCGCCACAGCTTCGTCGAGCCCATCCTGATTGAGATCGCCTGTGAGAATGAAATGGTCGACGAGACCGACCGTCGGCCGCGATGCCCCACCCTCGACAAACGGTTCACCCTCCCACCGCCCATCTATAAGGGTCACCGGCGCGTCCATGATGCCGGTGTAGGTGGCGTGGGCAATCTCGAAAGCTATTTGTGCGCCCCCCGCCTTCTCCAATGAATCGACCGCCACAGGACCGCCGCGGCTGCAGGCCGCGGCCGCAATCAGGATGACAGCACTTGCCAGCCTTTTACTCACGATTCTCTCCGTTGCCGGCGCCAGTGACCGCCTCTCGAGCGGCGCGCTCGTTGATTTCGATCTCGCGTTCGATCATCGGGAGCTGCTGTTGCAGGAAATCGTGATCCTCCTCGCTGAAGTTGAAGATATTGCCGTCCTTGGAGTAGCGGAGGGCGAACTGGACTCCGGCGCGGGCCCTGTAAAAATCGCCTGTCGCGATATGTTCCTCGATGTCGTCAAAGACCGACTGGCGGACGATTTCGCGCGCCCGTTGCTCCGGCGACAGAATCGTGAAGCCGGTGATGGCGAGGCTAATTGCCATGCGGTCCTGCTCGGCCATCTCGAACTGTGCCTGGAGGTCCGCCAGTTGATTCTCGATCATTCGCTTTTCCGGCCCGGGTTCGAGGTTTTCGCGTTGCTCTAAAAGACCGGCCGTTTCGGTCTCGATCTTCGTCAGGTTTGCCTCGATCTCGTCGATGAAGCCGTAACCTGTTGCGACCCGGGCATTCTCCACTGATGCCTGGAACGCGGTGGCGAGGACCGAAACCACCAACACCACCGCGAGGGTCGCCAGAGTTGCAGCCAGGCGCGGCCTCCGCCGCGACCAGTTGGCCAGCTTTTCGATCTTGGTGGGCTCGATCGCGGAGACCGGGAGGAATTCGCGGTAGCGGCGAATGTCCTCGGCCAGCTCGCGGGCCGAACGGTACCGTTTGAACGGGTCCTTGGCGAGCGCCTTCATGGTGATGGCAGAGATTGTGCGATCAACCCGCGGGTTGCGTTTCCGGGCCGTTTCCGGCTCGTGGTACATCACGCCCTTCATCGACTCGACCGCGGTTTCGCCGCGGAACGGGTTCACCCCGGTGAGGATCTCGTAGAGCATTACTCCGAGCGAAAAGACGTCTGCCTGGCGGTCCGACTCGGCGGCGTGGCCCGAGGCCTGCTCGGGTGACATGTAGGCCGGGGTTCCCATCACCGCCCCGAGCCGGGTTCGCTGGGAGTCGGACTGGTTGCCGTCGTCGTCCTCGACGAGCTGTTTCGCCAGCCCCCAGTCCATCACATACACTACTCCGAAGTCGTCGACCATGATGTTTTCGGGCTTGAGATCGCGATGGATGACTCCCTGGTCATGGGCCGCGGCCACGGCCTGGCAGGCGCGGCTGAAGATGCCGACAAATTGGGCCCGATTGCTGCGATCCAAAAGATCGTCGGGGATGCGTTCGGACATCAGGGTGCCGAGAGTTTTCCCGCGCACCTTCTTCATGGCGTAAAAGCAATCGCCGTCAGGCAGGAGCCCGGCTTCGAAGACCGGGGTTGTTCCGGGATGGTCGAGGTTGGCGAGGATCTCGGCCTCGGCAAAGAAACGTTGACGGATATCACCCTGGGCGGCGTACTCCGGCCGCAACCGTTTGACGGCGACGGGACGTTGCAGCTGGACGTCGGTCGCTTTTTGGACGACGGCCATTCCACCCTCGCCAAGGGTTTCGCCAATCAGATAGCGATCTCCGGCGCTGGAATCGGTCCGTTCGTGGGGCTCGACGTAGTCACTCGATCTCCGGTCACCGGAAGGATCCCCGTCGAGAAACCTCGTTTCCCCGGTTGCTTCGCCCTTGGCCTCCGCGCCCTTTTCGTCCTCGTCGTCACGTGTCATCAGCGTTCTCCCACTCCTCCACCTCGGCTGTGCATGGTGTCGGTGGAGAGATTGTAGCAACGGGTCTCGGGCCGTCTTACGAACCAACAATTGCAGCGCTTGCTATATTCGGCGGGATGTCTGATGCGAAACCGCCCGCTTCCAACGAGGATCGAAGCCGTTCGGGTTTCCTTGAGGAGATCTGGCGATCGATCTTTTCTCGGCCAATCAGACCGCGGACGGATCGTGAGCGTCGGAGAAAGATCCTCGAATACTTCGTCCTCCACATGCGGCCGGTGCGTGTTCGTCGCAGCACGCTCCCGTATCAGCACACCTTCGGCCTTGGCGGTAGTTCGCTGACCCTGATCGGGCTCATGGTCTTCACCGGCGTGTTGCTGATGCTGGCCTACGAACCGAGCCCGGAACGCGCCTACGACTCGGTCATCGGTCTCCAGGATCAGTTCCTCTTTGGTGGCCTCGTACGAAACATCCACCACTGGAGCGCCAATCTCCTGGTCGCTGTGGTCCTGCTCCATTTGCTGCGGGTCCTTTTTACCGGCGGCTTCCACGGTCCGCGGCGCTTCAACTGGGTCTTGGGTCTCGGGCTGCTGGCGGGAATCCTGGCCGCCAACTTCACCGGCTATCTCCTGCCGTGGGACCAGCTCGCCTTCTGGGCGGTCACCATCTGCACCGGGATGTTCGGCTATGTGCCGTGGATCGGCGAGTGGTTGCAGGGGATGGCGCGCGGCGGAACCGAGGTCGGTTCGGCGACCCTGGTCATCTTCTACACCTTTCACACCACCCTGGTGCCGGTGACCCTGGTGCTGCTGATGGCTTTTCATTTCTGGCGGGTGCGCAAGGCGGGAGGAGTCGTCGATCCGCGTCCACCCGAAGAGATCGTCGAAGAGAAGCCCGACTACGTCTCGACCCTGCCCGAGCTCTTGATGCGGGAGCTTGCCGCGGCCCTGGCCCTGATCGCGTTTGTTGTCGTCCTCTCGGTCTTTGTCAACGCGCCGCTCGGTGCGCCGGCCAACCCCGGGATGAGCACCAATCCGGCCAAGGCGCCGTGGTACTTCGTCGGATTCCAGGAGCTGCAGCTCCACTTCCACCCATTGATCGCGGTGGTCGTGATCCCGGCGCTGGTCGCCCTGGCTCTTTTGGCCATTCCCTATCTGCGATACCCCAGAGAGCTGTCCGGCCCCTGGTTCCTGTCCGACACCGGCCGGCGGACGGCCGTGTTGGCGGCCGCGGTCGGCCTGGCTGTGACACCGGTCCTGATCCTCCTCGATGAGCTGGTCCTCCAGCCGGGCGCCGGTCTGCCGTCGTTGGCCTGGCGGGGTCTGGTGCCATTGGTGTTGATGGGCGCGGCGGTGTTCGGATTCAGGGGCCTGTTGATCAAGAAGTTTGGCGCGAGCAAAGGAGAGGTTGTCCAGGCGGTCTTTGTCCTGTTTCTGATCGTTCTGGCGGTGCTGACCGTGACCGGCGTTTGGTTCCGCGGCCCCGGCATGGCCCTCGTCTGGCCCTGGGGGTGAGTGGATGATCTGCTTCCTTTCAAACTTAACGCCAAGACGCCAAGACGCTAAGACGCAAAGAAGAACCTTCAAGTTTGAGTATTGTCCGGCTCAAAAAAACCTTTGCGACTTTGCGTCTTTGCGTTCTGTTCCTGATCGCGCGGCTGCCGGGAGGGGATTTGAATAGCCCCGTGCCCGAGCCGTCGCGGAGGGGATTCCTCGGCAGGGTGTGGCTGCTGCTCGG
>JACXWA010000071.1 GCA_014764485.1 Candidatus Sulfomarinibacter kjeldsenii | reverse complement strand
GCAGTCATCGCCATGGGTGTGAAGCTCATCCTCGGATGACGAAAAGAGATCTGACCCCACAATAGAACCGAATTTCTGTATGATGTCCGCCGAGACGAACGCTCCCGTTGGAGGTAGAGCCGTGAAACCCGCGAAAACAATGGCTATGACACTGCTGACCCTTGCCGCGGTTATCGCCCTATCGGCGTGCAGCAGCAAGCCCGTGGTTGGTGTTCTACTGCCAATGACCGGAGAGGCCAGCACCTACGGCGAAAGCATGAAGCGGGGCATCGATCTCGCTCTCGAGATGGATCAGGCGGTTCTGCCGACTGGATTCCAGGTCGTGTGGGGTGACACCGCATCCGTTCCGGAGACCGGCGCCGCCGAGATGAAGCGCATGGCAGGCGAGGGCGCGGTACTTTTCGTGGCCGGCACCACCAGCGACACCGCGCGCGCCCTTCTTCCTATGCTCGATGAAACCAACTCTATTGCTGTCTCGCCATCAGCTTCAGCGCCAAGCCTGACCAAGGATTCGCGGAGATTTTTCAGGGTCTTTGCCTCCGACGAGCTCGAGGGCCGTCGCGCCGGTCGATTCCTGTATGACGACCAGGACAAGACCACGGTGCTTATCTTCGCCGCGGACTCCGCACAGGCGCGTGGTATCGAACCCCCTTTCCGTCTGGTCTTCGAGCAGGCAATGGGAGGCGAAGTCGTCGGTCGTGTGGCGCTCGACGACGATGGATGGGAATCTGAATCTGCCGATCTTCTCGCCGCCCACAACCCGGCATCGGTGTACATCATCGGTTACGGAGACGAGACCATCGAGGCACTCCGACATCTGCGGGGAAAAGGCTTCGAGGGCCCGATCTGCGCGACATCGGCTTTTTACACGAGCCAGATCGTCGAAAATAACCCCGAATTGGTGGAAGGCGTCTACTTTCCTCAGCCGGCATTCGACATCCAGTCGGAAGCACAGCTGACACAGGATTTCGTCAACTCCTACCGACAGAGATTCCAGGCTGACCCGGACATCTACGCTGCGCACGCCTTTGACGCTATGCGAATAGTGATATTCGTGGCCAGTGAGTCCAAGTCATTCAGCCCGGTTGACATCCGCAAGCTCCTGGCCTTTGGCGTCAAGGAGTTTCCCGGCGTCACCGGCATCATCCAGTTCAACGACTATGGCGACGTTCATCACAACCCGATCATGTTCATCGTAAAAGACGGCCACGTCATCAACTACGAGCGCTACATCGAAGAGGAAAAGGCCAAAATCCGGGAGAAGATCAAAGAGCTCCTCAAGGGTTAGTGGCTTCTGACACCGTGAACGGCTGACGCGAAGAGGGAACGGTGCAGGTTCGTCTCGAATCCATCGGCTGCCGCCTCAATATCGGCGAGATCGAAGCTATGGCCCGAGGCCTGGCAAAGGCCGGACACCGGGTGGTGGGACCGGGCACTCCAGCCGAACTCTGCATTCTCAATACCTGTACTGTGACATCGATCGCTTCGCGCAAGAGCCGCCAGCTCATCCGCCAGCTCAAACGCGCCAACCCATCAGCGGCGCTCATCGTCACCGGCTGCGACGCCGAGCTTGCCCCGTCCGAGATGGTCGAGATAGGTGTTGATCTGGTTGTCGGCAACGCCCAGAAGGAACGGCTGCTCGAACTCGCCGAGGCCGAAGGTCTTCTCGACATGACGCCCACCGATCCCGACGAGCTGGAGCTCTTCGAACCCGGCGATTCCACGCGGACCCGCGCCTTTCTCAAGGTCCAGGACGGTTGCGACAACCGTTGCACCTTCTGCGTGATCACAATCGCCCGAGGGGCGGGCCGAAGTGTCCCGGCGGACGCCATCATGGAAGAGCTCCACGAGCTCCAGCGACTGGGCTACCGGGAAGTCGTTTTGAGCGGCGTCCACCTCGGCTCCTACGGCCACGATTTCGGAGACCAACGCGGCCTGCAGCACCTCGTCGAGCGCGCCCTCGCGGAGACCGCGATCGAGAGGCTGCGGCTCTCCTCGCTCGAACCGTGGGACCTCGACGCCGGGTTCTTCGAGGTCTTTTCGTACCCACGGCTGCTGCCGCACCTCCACCTACCGCTGCAGAGTGGTTGCGACGAAACCCTGAAACGCATGGCCAGACGTACCACTCGTAAGGAGTTCTCCGCGTTGGTTCGAGACGCTCGTCGTGCGGTGCCCGATCTTGCCATCTCCTCCGACATCATCGTCGGCTTCCCGGGGGAGACCGACGAAGAGTTCGAGCAGTCGATCGCCCTCGTCGAGGAGCTCGCTTTTTCGCGACTGCATATCTTTCGTTACTCGCGACGAGAAGGGACACCGGCAGAGAAGATGTCTGCTCAGGTCCGCGGACCCGTCGCGCAGGAGCGAAGCCGCCGCATGCACGCCCTCGCCGCGGATCTCGAACATCGATTCAATTCGAAGCTCGTCGGCAACACCGCCGATGTCCTGTGGGAGACGGCCGAAGATCACGGCCAAACCCTACGTTGGAGCGGGTTGACGCAAAACTACGTCCGGGTCACAGCAACAACTTCGCTCGACGCCGATCTGCTGAACGTTGTCACGCCGACGGAGATCGTCGACGTTGTACCGGGAGGAGTGGTTGGGAGAATTTTGAATTCTGAATTCTGAATTCTGAATTACTGTCCGCCCACCCAGCCTTGATATCGGATTTCGGATTTCGGATTTCGGATTCTCGGCCACCAACAGGCGCTGCGGATTTCAACGCACTCTTTCCGCCACCGATGCAGCGCATGGCAGGGGCAAATGAACAGCGCGCCACCGTACGTGCCATTTCTGACGATTTTGGATGGCAGGGGCAAAATGCCGGCAGCGCACCGGGGACCAAACATCGTCAGGGGTGGCACTCCCCGGAAGCGCGACTGGAGAAAAGCGCGCTGACGGTACCTGTCCCGCGGCAGGTGGGCAGTCAGGCGCGGGCTGGAACCGGGATACACTGGCTTCGGAGAGGGAGGGATAGTGGATCGGATTGTGGAATTTCTGTTCGAGGTGGGAATGCTCAAGCGGACGCCGAGGTCCGGGTGGCAATTCCTCGGAACCGGATCGGAATCAGTTGCCGAGCACGTCTATCGGACTACCATGATCGCGTTCGTGCTCGCCCGGCTCGACGGCACCGTTGACACCGAAAAGGTGCTGCGGTTGGCGTTGGCCCATGACCTGCCCGAGGCGCGCACCGGCGACCTCAATTACGTCAATCAGAAGTACGTCACGGCCGACGAGGAGCGTGCTGCAGACGATATGGCCAGAGGACTGCCGTTCGGCGAAGAACTGCGGGAGCTGATGGCTGAGTACCGGGAAGAGGCCTCGCCCGAGGCCGTCCTCGTTCACGACGCCGACCAACTCGAAATGCTCCTCGAACTCAAGGAGAAGCTGGACTCGGGCTGCCAGGCCGCCGGTGATTGGACGCCGTTTTTGCTCCGGCGACTGCGGACCGACACAGCCAAAGAACTGGCCGAAAAAATCCTCGCGGGAGATTCGGCTTCGTGGTGGTTCGACCGCGACTCGGAATGGTGGGTCCGTGGGGGCAAAGGATGAGCTTGACTCACCGACCGAGATCGTCGATTCTCGGTTTCTGGGCTCATGACTCGAAGATGTGGAGGAGGAAGATGAAAACCAAACTCTTGGTTGCGCTCATCGCGGTCCTGGCGTTTGCCGGCTGCACGTCGACGACCTCCAACCTTCCGGTCCGAACCGACTACAGCAAAACCACAGCATTTCACGAATGGGAGAACTTCCGCTTTGCCTCTGACAGCAAGAGTGCCGACTATCAGCGCTACCCGAGGTTTGAGCGAATGGCTCAGCAGGCCCTGGAGACAGAGCTCACCGATCGCGGCTACACGCGTTTAGCGGAAGGCTCACCTGACTTCAGGGTCTCCTTCGATCTCATCTTCCGGGGCGGCACAAAGCCTCAGGCCGAGATTCAGGACAGAGGTGCCGAACCGAAGGCCACTGCTTACGGTGGTTCCAGTCAGAGAGGGACCCTGATCGTCAAAATGCTCGATCCGGTGACAGCGGAGATCCTCTGGACCGGCCAGATCTCGGAAATCAAGATGAATGTCATCGAACCGCAGAAGGAACTCGACAAAGCAGTACGACGTCTGCTGGTGGAATTCCCACCGTTGGCCGGATGAGTCACCGGATGGTTGGAGGAGACCTCAGGTGAAGATGACCCCCATGCTGCGCCAATACCTCGATCTCAAGGAACAGGCGGGTACAGCACTATTGCTCTACCGCATGGGAGACTTTTACGAGCTTTTCTTCGAGGATGCGCAGCAGGCCGCTCCGGTACTCGGCATCACTCTCACGCGTCGCCGGCAGAACGACTCTGTGGATGCACCGATGTGCGGAGTCCCGCACCACGCCTTTGATGGCTATCTCGGAAAGCTTCTCGACGCCGGATTTCGGGTGGCGGTCGCCGAACAAGTCGAAGACCCGGCGAAGGCAAAGGGCCTTGTTCGTCGCGAAATCATTCGCACCCACACTCCTGGAACCATTTCCGCGACCGAGCTCCTCGAGGGTTCCGAGCATTGCTATCTGGCCGCCTTCGGGAGCGACCACGAATCCTCGGCCCTGGCGTGGATCGAGATCAGTACCGGCACCTTCGAAGGCCTGCGAAGCAGCGATCCCGACACACTCACCGAGCACCTCGCCCGCCTCAGACCGCGCGAGGTCCTCGTTGCCGAGGACTGGGACGGGTGGCAACAGGTGTGGCCCGCTGAGATACCCCGGCCAACAGTCACCCCCGTCCCGCCCGAAACATTTTCGACGTCCGCCGGAGAACAACGGCTGCGACGGGTGCTCGGGGTTGGCTCCCTTCGCGGCTTCGGCCTCGATTCCGGCGAACCCCTGGTGGGCATGGCCGGCGCTTTGCTCGGGTATGTCGAAAACACCCAGAAGGGCGCCCTCAACCATCTGCGCGAGTTCATCTGCCGTGACAGCGGTGAGGCGCTGGTCGTTGATCGGGCCAGCCTCCGCAATCTCGAAGTCGAACGCGGGGCGGACGGGTCACGAAAAGGCTCCTTGATCGAAATCCTCGACCACACGCGGACCCGGATGGGGTCGCGGATGCTGCACGACTGGCTGGTGCGACCGAGCATCGACCTCGAGGAAATCGGTGAACGTCATCGTGCAGTGGCAGAACTGGTGGATAGCGCGGAGCTCCTGCAGGATCTGAGAGAGGCCCTCGAAGACCTGCCGGATCTCGAACGCCTGGCAGCACGTGTCGGTCTAGCCCTCGCCACCCCGCGCGAACTTCACGGCCTTCGGGCCGGGCTTGACCGCCTCCCAGGAGTCGCCGATGCGGTGCGCCACGCGACGTCATCGCGGCTCCGCGAACTCAGCGAGGTCTTCGATCCGATGCCGGACCTCGCCGAGCTGCTACATCGGCGGCTGGCGGCCGAGCCAGCCCAGGTTGCCGGCGCCGGCGTCATGGCGAGCGGTTGGGACGAGGAACTCGACGAGCAACGAAGTCTCGCGCGCGGCGGCAAGGAGCTGTTAGCCGGTATCGAATCCGCCGAACGTGAACGCACCGGGATCGGCTCATTGAAGGTCAAGTACAACAAGGTCTTCGGTTATTTCATTGAAGTCAGCAAATCGAAACTCGACAAAGTACCGGATGACTACGACCGACGCCAGACGCTGACCAACGCCGAACGCTTCATCACGCCCGAACTCAAAGACCTGGAGTCGCGCATTCTCTCAGCCGAGGAGCTGGCAACGGCCCGCGACCGCCAGCTTTATCTCGCTCTGGTGGAGGAGCTCTCGGGCCACGCCCAGAGAATCACTACATGCGCCGCCACAATCGCCCAGCTCGACGTCCTCGCGGCATTCGCCGACCGCGCCCGGCGTTGGGGCTATTGCCGTCCAGTTATGGCGGAAGAGGCGGGCATCAAGATCCACGAGGGTCGCCACCCGGTGCTCGAAGAGCTCCAAAAGGACCCCCCGTTCATCTCCAACGACTGCCGCCTCGACCCCCAATCGAGCCAGATCGTCCTCCTCACAGGACCGAACATGGGTGGCAAATCGACCTACCTCCGACAGTGCGCCCTGATTACCTTGATGGCCCACGCCGGCTGTTTCGTGCCCGCGACCGAGGCCGTCATCGGCGCCACCGATCGCATCTTCACCAGGGTTGGCGCCTCGGACATGCTGGCCAGGGGAGAATCCACCTTTATGGTGGAGATGACCGAAACCGCCAACATCCTCCACCACGCGACTCCTCGATCGCTGGTGATCCTCGACGAGGTCGGCCGCGGCACGGCCACCTTCGACGGCCTGTCACTGGCATGGGCAATCATCGAATACCTGCACGACCGCGATGACCACGCCGCGCTCGTACTCTTTGCGACCCATTACCACGAACTCACCGAGCTCGGTCGGAAGTTGCCACGACTGGTCAATCGATCGATGGCGGTCAAGGAGTGGCGCGGCTCGATCCTCTTTCTCCATCGGGTCGCCGATGGTCCAGCGGACCACTCTTACGGCATTCACGTCGCTCAGCTGGCTGGGGTACCGGACGAGGTCTGCCGCCGCGCCGAAGAGGTGTTGGCCAATATCGAACGACACGAACTGAAGATCTCCGGAGATCCGGTGATGCAGACACCGCCGGCAGCCAATGCCGAGCGTATCAACCAGCTCGACCTGTTCCGTGCCCCGGTGGATGAGATTTCCGATCGCCTGCGCCGTCTCGATGTCGACGGACTGACCCCACGCGAGGCGCTCGAGCTGCTCGCTGAGCTGCACGAGAAGGTGCATGAGAAAAACTAAATCCTCGCCGCTGGTGGTCGGAATTCCCAGCACCACCCTCGCTGGCGACGACATCGCACTACTCGAGAGAGTGCGGCCGGCAGGAGTGATCCTCTTCTCGCGAAACATCGATACCCCGGAGCAAACACGGGAGCTGGTCACGGGTCTCAAGGACCTGGACCCCAGGCCATTCGTCACCGCCGACCTCGAGGGTGGCATGGTCAACAGGCTATCGGGTTTGTGGGGTGATCTGCCGAAGCCCGCCGAGGCTGCCAGTGCCGGACGTCGCGCGGTGAGGACTCTTGGGCAAGCCGCAGGTGCCGCCTGTCGCAGTCTTGGAATTCAGCTCGATCTCGCACCAGTGGTCGATCTCGATTGCCCCGGTGGCTGTCTGAGCGACCAGGGACGGTGCCTCGGCAGCGATCCCGACCGGGTCGTAATCCTCGCACGCATTTTCAACGAGGGCCTCGGGAAATGGGGAGTGTCGGGCTGCACCAAGCACTTCCCCGGTCTCGGTCCGGTGCCTGCCGATACCCACGTTGAACTCCCAATCCTCGAATCGGACGAGGAAGAACTCGGCCGACAGCTCAATGTCTTCGAAGAGCTGGGTACCGAGTTTCCGGCCGTCATGGTGGCACACGTCGTAACACCGGTACTGGGGGACGCCGAGCGACCGGCTTCGCTGTCACGGATCGTGGTCGAGCGCGCGGCAAACCTGCCGGGGTCGCCGGTCGTACTCGCCGACGATCTCGAAATGGGCGCGCTCAGCGATTGGGGCGATCTGCCGGAACGGGTGGTGACGGCGATCCATGCACGGAACCACGGCATCCTCATCTGCAACGCTTGCGATCGAATCGAAGAGATCGTGAATCACCTGGAGGCAGTCACCGAAGATGATCCGGCGATCACCAGTCGGCTGGCGGAAATGAACGCTCGCATGGGGACACTGGCCCGCGACCTTCACCAAAGAGCCGCGGCCGTGCCGACACCCGACGATGAAACCGTCGAACAGCTTTGGGAACAAGCCCGCAAAGAGGCAGCGACGTAGCGCCGCCTCTTTGCGAATTAGGAATGAGGAATTAGGAATTAGGAATTCCCTACCACCCCCCAACACTGAATCGCGGGCCGTCGTGCTGCTTTCCGGTGGCTTGGACTCGACGACCGTGCTTGCCATTGCCCTCGCGGAGGGACTCGAGTGCCATTGCCTGACAGTGGACTACGGCCAGCGGCACCGGGTGGAGCTCGAGGCGGCTCGGAGGGTGGCGGACATTCTTGGGGCCGCATCACACCGCGTCATCACCCTCGACCTCAGAGCGATCGGCGGTTCGGCGCTGACAGACGACATAGACGTTCCCAAGGACCAGGACCCGGAATCCGGAGAGATACCGATTACCTATGTGCCCGCCCGCAATACCGTGATGCTGTCACTGCTTCTGGGCCTTGCCGAGGTTGTCGAAGCCGACCAGCTTTTCATTGGAGCCAACGCGGTCGACTACTCGGGCTACCCCGACTGCCGGCCGGCGTTCCTCGAGGCATTCGAGGAGCTTGCCGCGGTGGCAACCGTGGCCGGTGCCGAGCACGGTGTTCAATTTCGGGTCCGCGCGCCCCTGCTCGACCTGACCAAGGCAGAAATCATCCGACAAGGTCTCGAGCTCGGCGTCGACTACGGCCTCACCTGGTCGTGCTACGACCCGACCCCTGAGGGTCTCGCATGCGGCCACTGCGATTCGTGCATCCTCCGAAAACGAGGTTTCGAAGAAGCGGGCGTTGAAGATCCAACGAACTACCCGCCTCAATAATCTGTTTCCGATCACCCGCCCACCCGCCTTGATGGAATCCCGTTCAGTCAAACTCCGAATTTGTTTTGAAGTCGTCTTTTGAACCGCAAAGTGCGCAAAGACCGCAAAGACGAACAAAGACCCGGATCGAACTGAAACGAAATTCCTTTGCGCTCTTGGCGATCTTAGCGGTTCAATAAAAACGAGTTAGGAGATCGATCAACTGAGACTCTTGACAAACTACCTCGGTAGTATTACCTTGGTAGTTCAAGGAGGCCCCGATGGGCAAACACACACTCGGAGAGCTGCAACACGCCATCATGCAGGTGCTTTGGGCGCGAGACGAGGCAACGGTGGCCGAGGTCCACGAGGCGCTGTTTGACGAGCGCGGCCTGGCACCGACAACCATTGCGACCATGCTCCGTAAGATGGAAGACAAGGGCGTTGTTGCCCACCGGGTCGAGGATCGCCACTTCGTCTACCAGGCCACGGTCAGCGAGGATGCGGTCCGATCGACGATGGTCAGCGAGCTGCTCGACCGCCTTTTCGCGGGCGACCCGGCGGCGTTGGTGTCGCACCTGGTGGCCGATCACGACATCGACGAGGCGGAAGTAGAGCGGCTTCGGGCGCTCCTGAATCACGCCGAAGCGAGAAAGGACGAGAACCGATGAGCACCGCGACCATCACGACCTGGCTCCTCACCTATCTGGCTCACAGCACGATCCTACTCGGCGCCGCGTGGCTCATCGCCCACTTCCTGGGAGACCGTCGACTCGCGCTCCAGGAGATTCTCCTCCGAACTGCCCTGGTCGGTGGTCTGCTGACCGCGACCTTACAGATCGGTCTCGGCGTCGAGCCAGTCGGTGGCTCGTTGGCCATCGCAGATCTCTCGCCGCTGGAGGTGATTGCCACGAGCGGAGACATCTCCTTGAGCGTCACCGCAAGCGAAACCACCCTCTCGCCTACCACGATTCTCTCCAGCAGAACCCTGGACTCATGGCCGGTTGCGTTGATTTCGTTGTGGGCTCTCGGGTCGATCCTGGCGTTGCTGGTCCTCGGCCGATCGATTCTGGATCTCAGACGGCTGCTGAAGACGCGCCGCTTTCGTGCCCCGGGACGGCTCCTCGACCGGCTGGCCCCCGCCATGGGTTTGCGCCGGACCGTTCGGCTGAGCACTTCTGCAGCTATCGCAGTGCCCTTTGCCACGGGCATCAGACAGCCGGAAATCTGCTGCCCCGAGCGGGTCAGCGATCTCGCCTTCGAACACCAGAAAAGCCTCTTCGCACACGAGTTGGCCCACCTGGTACGCCGTGATCCGGCGTGGCAGCTGCTCTACCGCATTGGCGAGGCCTTTTTCTTCCTGCAACCACTCAACCGGCTCGTCAGGCGCCGGCTCGAGGAGATCGCGGAGCATCTGACCGACGAACGCGCTGTCGCCTGCACCGGGGACCGTCTCGGTCTCGCCCGGTGTCTGGTGGTGGTCGCACACTGGGGCATCTCGGATGCTCCCGGAGTGCCGGCGACGGCCTTTGCATCCGGCCCTCGTCTCGACCGCCGAGTCCGACATCTGATCTCCGGCGCCGTCGGTCAACGCGGCAATGCACGGTGGACAGCCCCCCTCCTGATCTCCCTTGTGTTCGGTTCAGTGCTCCTCTTGCCGGCCATCGCACCCTCCTCAGTCCACGCTGACATCTCACCTACAGGCTCCGATGCCCTACCGGCCCATACCTGGTCCACATCCGCAGATAAAACCGAGGCTAAGCCACCGGCGCCCCCGGCACCTCCAGCGGTTCCACCTTCGAGCGACGTCCCCCGGCCGATCGCGCCGGTGATCGATGTCGCGCCTTCACCCGATATCGTTCCGCGCTCGTCCACGGAACCGCGACCCCTTACTGCACCGGCCCCCGTGACTGAGCCTGCCCCGGCAACCACACCGGAATCGGATGCGAAGCCGGCATCTCCGGCTCCTCCCACCCCTCCGAATTCTCCGTCCAAGGCTGAGAAACCGGCTCCCGAGGAGCCCACTCAAAGTGAGAGCGCGCGATCCAGAGAAGAAGCGCGGGCCCGTCACATCGAGGCCCAAAGAGAACGCTCCGAAGCCGAAAAGGAAGCTCGCAAGCAGGCGCGCGGCCTCGCCGATCAGGCCAGGGAGTTGGCGCGCGAAGCCGCAGAACGCTCGCGTTTGACCGACGCCGAACGCGAAAAGCTGAGGGATGAGACTCGAGAACTCAGGAGACAGGCCGAAATCGAAGCCCGCGAGTACTCGTGGCAGGCGGCCAAACGCATGCGCCTCACCGAGGCCGAACGAGAGGAAATGCGCCGTCGAGTCGAGGCGCTCTACGCCGAGTCACGTGAGCTGGCGCGTGAAGCCGCAGAACGCTCGCGTTTGACCGATGCCGAACGCGAAGAACTGAGGGTTGAGAATCGGGAACGCAGGAGGCAGGGCGAGATCGAAGCCCGCGAGTACTCGAGGCAGACGGCCGAACGCATGCGCCTTACCGAGGCCGAACGAGAGGAAATGCGCCGTCGAGTCGAGGCGCTCCACGCCGAGTCACGGGAACTGGCGCGTGAAGCCGCCCGCGAGGCAAGAGGGCAGGCGCGAGAACTCGCTGCGCAGGCCCGGCGGCTCGCCGAAGAATACGAGGCAGAACGACAGGTGGAGGAAGAACGGCGCAGGCCGGATCAACCCGAATAGGAATTATCCGAAAAGAGCGTAACCGAAACGCCCGGCGACCCCGACCACGAGCGCCAGCACCACCGAAAATGCGGAGATCACCGCAGTGTCCCGCCAACCCAGCTCCTTAGCCATCACAGCCACCGTGGCCACGCACGGCACATAGAAAACCACAAAGAGGGTGAAGGTCAGCATCTGCCCTTCGGTCATAACCGCCGAAAGATTGGTCGTGCCGAGGGCCTGAACCAGCATGACGAGCGTCAGCTCCTTGCGCAGGATCCCAAAGACCAGGGTCATCCCGACAGCTACCGGCAGCCCCAGGAGGAACACCGTCAACGGTGCCAGCAAGGCGTTGATTGTCGCCGCGGCGTTCGCCCACTCGAGTAGGCCTAGAACCACTGACGACGCTACAAGAAGGGGCCAGGCGATGGTAATGAACTCTTTGAGGGTCAGCCAGGTCTTGGCCGCAAGGGTCTTCATCTGAGGCAACTGCAGCTCCGGAATCTCGAGGATCAGCCCTGGCGAAGCGCCCTCCATGGTTCGAGCGAGCACGTTACCCAGCAATACGACGATCAGCAGGTTGAGGAGATAGATCCCGAGGGCCCACCAGGGACCCATATAGGCCGCCACAAGACCGAAAATTACAATTGTCCGTGCCGAGCACGGGATGAACGACGCGAGCACGGCAGTAATCCGACGGTCTCGAAGTGATGGCAGGATGCGCGCCGACATGATAGCCGGCACAGAGCACCCATATCCGAGGATCAGCGGCAGTACCGACTTGCCATGCAGGCCGATGCGATGCATGAAGTTGTCGAGGATGTAAGCCATACGCGGCAGGTAGCCGCTGTCCTCGAGAATCGCCAGCCCGATCAGGAACGGCAACAAATAGGGCAGAACGATGGCTACGCCACCCGCGATTCCTGTCAAAGCGCCACCCGCCAGGGTCCCGAGAAGGGTCTCCGGCGGGAGCTTTTCGGCCAGGGAAGCTCCGAGCTGATCCGTCAACTCGACCAACGGCATCTCGAGCCGCTGTCCGACCCGGAACACGACCCAGAACAGAAGGCCGAGAATTGCGACCATCACCGGCCCACCCGTCCACGGGTGCAGGAATACCCGATCCGCCCACTCCCGCCAACCGATCTGAGGGCGTTCGAGGGTCACGGCCTCCTCCTCGATACAGTGGGCAACGGCGTGGCGACTCCCCGAGATCACCTGGTCGGCGCTCCAGCCGTGTGCTTTCTGTAACACCGCCGCGACTTTCCGAACCTGTTTCTTGAGCTCGGGATGCTGCGCGTATATCTCGCGTTCGAAATGGGCGTCCCTTTCGAGCAGCTTCTCTGCAACGAACCGCCGCGGCACGCTGTTTCCGACGCCGTTTGTTTCGAGCAACTCAGCCACTTCTTCGCGCGCCTCTTCGACCTCGCGGTCGAGGGTGAGGGCAAAGCTGTCCTCGCCTTGGTGGGCGTGCTGCAATGCTCGCCTGAAGAGTTCCTTCAGTCCAAGGCCCCGCCGGCCGACCGTCGGCACGACCGGCACCCCGATCTGCCGCGACAGTTCCTCGTGATCGACCTCCATGCCGCCGCGCTTCGCCTCGTCCATCATGTTGAGAGCAACGATCATCGGCCGTTCGAGCTCGAGCAGCTGCATGGTCAGCTCGAGAGACCTGCCGAGGCGACTGGCATCAACGACATTGATGATGAGATCGTAGGACCCTTCGAGGAGATAGCCCTCAGCCTTCCCGGCGTCCTCCTTCGAAGAAGTCAGAGAGTAGATACCCGGAAGGTCCACCACCTCGACCTCGTGGCCGAGAATCAGCGCTCGGCTGAAGGTAAAGGAAATCGAAGACCCAGGAAAGTTCGCCGTCGCCGCGCGGTAGCCGGCCACCGAGTTGAAGATCGTGCTCTTTCCGGAGTTCGGCTGTCCGGCGAGGACGAACCTCATCGCTGCTCGGTCTCAGCTTTCGGCTGCCGTCGCACCAGCGGTTGCAGTGCGCCGTCCATCTCGACCCGGATCTTGGCGGCGACGCCACGTCCGAGGGCGAGGCGCGTGCCGTTGATCTCAACCAGAACAGGTCCCCGAAAGGGAGCGCGCTCGACCACAGTCAGCCAGTCGCCGATATGAATGCCGAGGGTATTGAGGTGGGCGCGAACACGGTGGCCGCCATCGATCATCATGACCCGGACCTGCCGCCTAATATCCACCGAATCGAGAGCCATCATCAGGTTTCGCACCCTCCAGAAGGAGAATCTTATCCGATTGTGAAAATAATTGCGAACAGTTTGCAACGTGGGATTAGTGATTTTCCACGAGTACTTTAGCGCTCTCCCCGGAGGTCTAACGAGTGTCATCATCGTGTCAGAATCGAGATAAATATTGAGAACCAGGCTCTGCCACCCGATCTCCCAATCCAGTTTTGAATTCTCAGTTTTGAGTTTTGAGTTGTCCCCCAACGTCCCAAAGCCAGTTGAATCTCAGAAGATCTCCATATCTCAAAACTCATAACTCAACACTAAAAACTCCTCCTCCGCGAAGGCGCTACAATCCTCCCACTGGAGGTAGCGATGACCGAGCCCGTTCTGACTGTCGAGCTCACCGAGCTGCCGGAAACCAAGGAATTCGAACCCGGGATCCGCCGGGCGCCGAACCGGGGATACGACCTCAACCGCCACGACACGATCGTCGCCTTGAAAAACGCTTTACGGTACGTGCCAAAGGAGCACCACGAAGCGGTCGCCCCCGAGTTCCTCGACGAGCTCCGAACCATGGGACGCATCTACGGCCATCGCTTCCGCCCGGCGGGCCGGCTGTCGGGAAAACCCATCGACACCTACATCGGCCGCATCACCGAGGCCAGGGCCATGCAGGTGATGATCGACAACAACCTCGATTTCGACGTCGCCCTCTACCCCTACGAGCTGGTCACCTACGGCGAGTCCGGCCAGATCTGCCAGAACTGGATGCAATACCTGCTCATCAAACGCTACCTCGAGATCATGGACGACACCCAGACCCTGGTCGTCAGCTCGGGCCACCCGATGGGCCTCTTCCCATCGCGACCCGAAGCACCGCGCGCGATCATCACCAACGGCCTCATGGTCGGGATGTTCGACACCCCCGAGGACTTCCACCGCCTCGCCGCTCTGGGCTGCGTCAACTACGGCCAGATGACTGCCGGCGGGTGGATGTACATCGGCCCCCAGGGCATCGTCCACGGCACCTACATCACCCTGCTCAACGCCGGCAGGCTCTATCTCGGAGTGCCCGAGGGCGG
>JACXWA010000110.1 GCA_014764485.1 Candidatus Sulfomarinibacter kjeldsenii | reverse complement strand
GCATCTGCTAAAGTCCCACCGTGATCAAGAAAAAGGTCGTTCCGGACAAAAAACCGGCTCCAAGGAGCATCACAGCGGCGTTCAGGAAACTGACCTCCGGCAGCGGTTGGATTTCGTTCGTCACCGTGCTGCTGTGGGCGGGAGTTGTCGGATGTCTGGTCGGTGCCTTCGCCGGTTGGATCATCGCTCAGTTCCTGCATGTGCCGCAGGTCGACCTTCTGGCTACCTTCGAGCCGGCGGCTACCACCCGGATCTATGCCGCCGATGGCGAGCAGGTGGCGTCGTACGCCCTCGAACAGCGGGTCGTCCTTGGCCCGGAGGAGATCCCCGACGATTTCAAAAATGCGGTGGTGGCGATCGAGGATGCCGACTTTTACAGGCATGGCGGGGTCGATCCTCAGGCCGTAATGCGCGCCGCCTGGTATAGCGTGGTCGATCGAAAAATTGGATCGCGTGGCGGCGCCTCGACCTTGACCCAGCAGCTCGCACTCAACCTCTTCCTCAAGCGCGAACGGACCTTGGGCCGCAAGATCAAGGAGGCGTTACTCGCCCTCGACATCGAGAAACGCTACTCGAAGGATCAGATCCTCACCATGTACGCCAACCAGATCTTCCTCGGCCACGGTGCGTACGGTGTGGAAGCGGCCGCCGAGCTCTATTTCAAAAAGTCGGCGATGGACCTCAGCCTTGCCGAGGCGGCGCTGTTGGCGGGGATGATCCCGAGTGCCAATAACAAGTACGATCCGATCAAACGGCCCGAGAACGCGATCAACAGGCGGAACAAGGTCCTGTCGCGGATGCTGGAGCTCGGATTCATCGATGCCGCAGCCTACGAGGAGGCGATCGCGCTGCCTTTGGGTGTGGCGCTGCACCGGGAGCGGGTAGAAAACGGCGCCTATTTCCTCGAGATGACTCGTCAGGAGATCGAACGCCGTTACGGTACCGACGCCCTTTATACCAGTGGTCTCCAGGTCCACCTGACTATGGACCAGGGGATGCAATTCGAGGCCGAGAAGGCACTCCGGGAGGGCCTTGTCAATCTCGAGATGACCTACCTTGACTACCGCCGCCCTCCGAATGTCCTGACCGAGGACGGGCCCGAGACGGTGGAGGATTACGACGACCCGAGCTGGGAGCAGCTCGGGCTGGTGCCCGGTGCGATGGTCAAGGCTGTGGTTCGTGATGTATCGACACGCAAGGCCGAGCTGCGAATCGGTGACTGGAATGCGGAGTTACAACTCGAATCAGCCAAATGGACCGGAACGAGTTCTCTCAAACGCATTTTGAGACCCGGTGATCTGGTTCTGGTTCGGCTGCCCGATCCCCTGCCCGAGGAACCCGAAGACCCAGAGCAAGCGAAGAATCCGCTCGTGGTGGATCTGCTGCAGGAACCGGAGGTCGAGGGAGCGTTGGTCGCGATGGACAACCGCTCGGGCGCGATTCTTGCCCTGGTCGGCGGTTTCGATTTTCAACGCTCCGAGTTCAACCGCGCGGTCCAGTCGTCGCTCCAGTGCGGTTCGGCGTTCAAACCCTTCGTCTATTTGACCGCCTTCGAGCATGGCTTCACACCGGCAGACACCATCTTCGATGCGCCCTTCCTCCTTGCCGACGGCACTGGTGAGCTCACCTATTGCCCGAAAAATTACTATCAGAAGTACTACGGCATCACCACCTTGAGGCGGGCCCTGGAGGCCAGCTACAACGCCTCGGCGGTCAAGCTGCAGCAACTGGCGGGCAGCAGATCGGTTGTCGAGACTGCGCGTAAGTTCGGCATCAGCACCGAGCTCCACCCCTATCCGTCGCTTGCGCTCGGCTCCCTCGGCGTTCGGCTGATCGATCTGGTACGTGCCTACTCTGGGATTGCAAACCTCGGAGAGGTCCCCGAGCCATACTTCATTGCGGAGATTTTTGACCGCGACGAGCGGCTTCAGGAACGACACTTCCCGCACAGCGAGCGCGTTATGTCGGAGGCAGTGACCTATCTTGCCCTGTACATGCTGCAGGGCGTTGTCGAGCGCGGTACCGGCGCCAGCGCCCGCTGGCTGGGAGCGAATCTCGCTGGCAAAACAGGGACCACCGATCTGTACTCCGACGCCTGGTTTGTCGGATTTTCGCCGCGAATCACGGTGGGAGTTTGGGTGGGCCGCGATCTCAAGGCGCCGATCGGTAAAAAGATGACCGGCGCCAAGGCCGCCCAACCGATCTGGAACAACTTCATGACCGCCTATCTCGATACTCTCTCAGCCGCTGAACGGGCCGAGGATTTCCAGGTACCGGCCGGTGTCGTTTTCACCCCGGTCGATTCGACGACGGGTGAGCGCGCGGTGCCGCCGTGCAGTTACCAGGAGAATGTGATTCTGGAGGCGTTCCTCGACGGCACTGAGCCGGTGGACCCATGCAACGAGGAGATGGGCGAGATCATGGATCTTCCGTGGCCGTTCCAGCTCCCCTATTACACTGCCAAGCCCGGAGAGCCGATGCCGACCTTTGGTGCGGTTGAGGTGGCTGACGAACGACTGAGGCCAACTCCCACACCAGAAGAACAGGAAGAGTTGGATCGTTTTGCGGCCCTCGAAGGCCCCGAGGCGGCCGAGAAGCGCCGTTTGAAAATGGGAGTCAGGAAGCCGGAACCTGAGACTCCGACCCGGAACGAGGAATGAGGAAGTCTCTCCCCTCTACAAGCCGCGGTTGGCTCCGTCGAACGGTGCCGGTTGTCGCTCGTTTCGGCGTCGGCCTGGTGGCGGCCGCGTTCTGGACGGCAGGGTTCGTTCAAGCGGATCCACCGAGCGGCGCCGAAAAACCCCCGACGGCTGGCCACATTCGCTTCGAGGACCGGCAACCGGCATCCGGAATCGGGTTTGTCCTCGACAACGCCACGACTCCGGATAAGGAGATGATCGACTCGATGCTCGGCGGTCTGGCCGTTTTCGATTTCGACAACGACGGTCTGCTTGATGTGTTCTTCACCAACGGCGCCAAGATCCCGAGCCTGGTCAAGGACGACCCGCGATACTGGAACCGGCTCTACCGCAATCAGGGGGACGGAACCTTTCGAGACGTCACCGAGCAGGCGGGTGTCCAGGGCGAGGGTTACTCGATGGGGGTCGCGGCAGGCGACTTCGACAACGACGGTTTGACCGACCTCTACGTCACCGGCGTCAATCGCAACATCCTGTACCGCAACCGCGGCAAAGGACGCTTCGCAGACGTAACCGAGGCGGCCGGCGTCTCGGGCACGATCGGAAAAACCAAGCCCTGGTCGGTTGGTTCGGCGTGGCTCGACTATGACAACGATGGCGACCTCGACCTCTTTGTGGTCAACTACAACGACTGGTCGACCGACAACAACCGGCTCTGCGGCGTCGAGGGCAAGCGGCTGTCTTGCTCGCCGACCTATTACAAAAAGCTGCCCAATCTCCTCTACCGCAACGAGGGTGGCGGGAAGTTCCTCGACGTCTCCGCCGCGGCCGGGATATCGAAACACCTGGGCTACGGCATGAGCCTCGCGGTGGCGGACGCGGACGGCGACGGTTTTATCGACGTCTTCGTAGCCAACGACCAAATTCGGCAGTTCCTGTTCCGCAACGAGGGTGGCCGCCGCTTCGTCGAGGTCGGGGTCGAGACCGGTGCCGCACTGACCGAGGACGGGGTGCCATTCTCTGGAATGGGCTCCGAGTTCCGCGACCTCGGCCATGACGGCCGCCCCGACATTTTTGTCACCGCCCTCGCGGGCGAGGCGTTTCCCTTCTTTCTCAACACCGCGGAAGGCTATTTCGTCCCCAGCACCCACGCAGTGGGGCTGGGATTCGTCACGGTCATGATGAGCGGCTGGGGAACCGGCGCCTTCGATTTCGATAATGACGGTTCGAAGGACATCTTCATCGCCAACTCCAACGTGAGCGAGAACATCGGTCAGTATTCGCACTACCGCTACAAGATGGAGAACGTGGTCCTCCAGGGTTCCCCGGATGGGCGCTTCAACAACGTCTCCTCGGAGGCGGGACCGGCCATGCAGCCGACCAGAGCGCATCGCGGAGCGGCCTTCGGCGACCTCGACAACGATGGCCGCGTCGATGTCGTGGTTGCTGCGATCGGCGAACCGCCGGCAGTGCTGTACAACGTTTCCGACGGCGGACACTGGCTCGCTCTGCGGTTGAAAGGCACATCGAGCAACCGCAACGGTCTCGGTGCGCGGGTCAAGGTGACGGGGGCATCGGGACTCGTCCAGCACAACCACGCCACGACCAGCGTCGGTTACAACAGCTCGTCTGATCGGCGCGTCCACTTCGGCCTCGGTGCCGACACTGTGGCGCGCGAGATCGAGATCCGTTGGCCCAGCGTGAGCTCGCTGCGCGGCGTGGTGGCGCTGGTGTTCCTTGCCGCCTCGGTTCTGCCCGGCGGAGACGTCTCCGCGTCGACAGCTTGTGCTGGGGCCGAGCCGGCCCTCGCATCAGTCGCAACGGCCCTCGACGAGGGGCGGTGGGACGAAGCCGAGCATTCGCTCCAGCCGCTCGAGCTGTCACATCCGGAGTGTGGTCAGGTCATTGTCGCTGTGGCCCGTCTGAGCGCAGCCCGGGGCGACCTCGCCGAGGCCGAACGCCTGTTCTCCCGGGCCCTGACCATGGCCCCCGACGATGCCGTCGCCCATGCGCTCTTCGCCCGTTTCCAGCTGTTGCGCGGGCTGGGGCCGCAGGCCGCATACCTGGTCAATCAGTCACTCACCGTCGACCCAGACTGCGTGGAGGCCCTCGTTGTCCGGGGACAGATCTTGGGACATCGGGGGCTCTACGGGGAGTCTCGAACCGTGCTCGAGAGGGCGGTCGCCCTCGACCCGACAAGCCCCGAGGCCCACTACGAGATCGGTGTCTGGTTCTTCCGCGTCAATCTCTTCGAGCAGGCCGCCCGGCATTTCGAGTCGGCGGTCACCCTGCGTCCGCTGTGGACGCGGGCGCTCGACTACCTCGCCTACTGCTTCGAGCTGCTCGGCGAGGCCGACCGCGCGGAGCGGGTCTATCGTGACGCTCTTCAGACCCAGCCGAAGGGCGGTCCCCTCTTCGACTCCATCCTCGATTACAACTTCGGCCGTTTCCTGTTCAAAATAGGCCGCCTCAAAGAGAGTCTCACCAACCTCGACCGCGCGGTGGAGCATCATCACAAACGGCGCGGTCCCCGGTACCAGCGTGCAAAGGTCTACCAGGCGCAAGGGGATTTCGAGTCGGCACGCCGGGACGCCGAACGTGCCCTTGCCCT
>JACXWA010000036.1 GCA_014764485.1 Candidatus Sulfomarinibacter kjeldsenii | reverse complement strand
GTGGCCGAGGGCGAGTTCGATGGCTGCCGCCAAACCCGCCTCTTCCGAGACCCTGCTGATCCCGACCGAGGAACCCAGCCGTGCCGGTTTGACGAAAAGGGGCAGGCCGAGACCGAGGCTGCGTTCGACGATGCCATCCCGGTCTTCGCTCCACGAAGTGCCATCTAGCTCGACCCACGCAGGGGTCGACAGGCCTTCCTGGGCGAGCAGCCGTTTGCAGAAGATCTTGTCCATGCACAGGGCCGACGATGCGGCGTCGCAGCCGACGTAGGGAAGATCGATCATTTCGAAGAGTCCCTGAATGGTGCCGTCCTCACCGAAGGGGCCGTGGAGAACGGGGAAAGCGACATCGGTGCTTCCTTCGAGAAGCCTCGGATCGATCCGATCCCGGCCCTCGAAATGGACGACGTTATCCGGTCGGTCGGATGACGCCTCCAAAACCCTCCGGGCAGTGCCGGCGTCGGCCCAAAGGCCCTGGCGGTCGATGGCCATGGGCACAACCTCGTATTCGGCGCGATCGAGGGCGGAGTCGACCGACCGCGCCGACACGATGCTCACATCATGTTCGTCGGAGCGCCATCCGAAAATGAGAGCCACACGCCGCTTGTCGGTACCTTGCGAATCGGTCATCCCTGGTTCTCCCCACTCTCACTCTACCGCTACATTATGCCGAAGCGGTGGCGAAGATGGGGCAGGAAGGGGCGCTACTCGGCTTGCTCGAACAGAGGCAGAAACTCGCCGTAGCCCTCGTCCTCGATTTCCTCGGCCGGGATGAATCGGAGCGCGGCCGAGTTGACGCAATAGCGCATTCCGGTTGGTGCCGGGCCGTCCTCGAAGACGTGGCCGAGATGGGAGTCTGCATCGGCCGAGCGGACCTCGGTGCGGGCCATCAACCAACTGCGGTCCTTCTTTTCGACGACATTCTGTTTCACCAGGGGTTGCGTAAAGGCCGGCCACCCGGACCCGGAATCGTATTTGTGGATCGAAGCAAAGAGCGGCTCACCCGAAACCACGTCGACGTAGATGCCGGTGAGATGGTTGTTCCAGTACTCGTTCTCGAAGGCTGTTTCGGTGCCGTCTTTTTGAGTTACCCGATATTGCTCGGGGGTGAGCTTCTCCCGAAGTTCTTTGTCGCTCATCTGCACGTCTCCCCGTTCTTTCTTTGTGTCTTGAGTGTCATTTCCGGCGGCGCATTGCGCCGAGGTCAGCAGCGCGCAACAGGCGGTCACGACGATGGCCGTGGTCATGAAGTTCTTCATTGTCTCTCTCCCCAGATCTCTTTCAATCGACGATCCCTCCCGCAGCTCTTGCGGTAGTACGAGTAGCGGATCGGGTTTTTCTTGTAGTAATCCTGGTGGTATGCCTCGGCCGGATAGAAGGCAGAGGCGGCGGTGATCTCGGTAACGATCGGGTTGGTGAAGGGCTTGGTCTGCTCGAGCATCGCCCGCGAACGCTCTGCCGCCTCCCGTTGTCCTTCGTCGTGGTAGAAGATCCCGGCGCGGTACTGCTCGCCAATGTCGCAGAACTGGCGGTCGGCGACGGTCGGGTCGTGATTGCGCCAGAAGATTGCGAGCAGTTCCTCAAAACTGATGACTTGCGGATCGAAGACCACCCGGACCGCTTCGGTGTGTCCGGTCTTGCCCTTCGATACCTGTTTGTAGGTTGGGTTGGCGACTGTTCCGCCGGTGTAGCCCGACGTCACCGAGAGAACGCCTTCCACCTTTTCGAGGTCGGCCTCGATGCACCAGAAACACCCGGCGGCAAGTGTCGCGTAGGCGGTGTCGTCGTCGCTGGCTCCGCCCTGCGTTGCAAGGAGCGCCACCAGGACAATGAGGAGTGCCACCCGCGGGGTGTGCGCGTTCATTTGACGTACTTTCATCGCTCGTCCTCCGCTTCCACCACTATGTAATGCCGAAGGAGTGTCAAAAGTTTCCCGAAGGATGAACTTTTTTTAGACATGTGACGCGCTCCAGCCACACCGTTGGTCTCACGGCTATTCGGCTATTCGGCCCATTCCGTTGACAACGTCGACGCCGAGCTCAATCGTTGTGCCGTCAAGAAGCCGTCAAGCCGTCAAGCCGTCAAGCCGTATAGCCTTCCTCGACATGAGAAGAAGACGGGGTACGATACCGACATGCCGAAGGTGCAAACAGGTTTGGAAGTCCTGCTGGAAACACCGGAGCTGATCGGCGGCCGGAAATGGGCATTGCTTGCAAACCAGGCCGCCGTCACCGCTGACCTCGACCCGGCTCGAGTCGTCTTGCCGGCAGGCAAACCTGGTCTCCTGGTGCGCCTCTTCGCGCCCGAGCATGGGCTTGACGGTGTCGCGCAAGACATGGAAGCGGTGGCCGACGTTCGCGACCCGATCACCGGTTGCGAGGTGCGGTCGTTGTACGGCAGCACCGCCGAGACCCTCGAACCTGCGCCGCAGGATCTCGAGGACGTGGATGTCGTGGTGGTCGACCTGCCCGATATCGGAGCTCGCCATTACACATTCGCAGCAACCATGGACTGGGTGATGGCGGCGTGCGAAAAGGCGAGGGTCGAGGTCCTGGTTCTCGACCGGCCCAACCCCATCGGTGGGCGAATGCGTGAAGGCGGGATGGTGGAGGGGGGCTTCGAGAGCTTTGTGTCGCAGCTGCCAGTGCCGGCTCGCCACGGTCTCACCCTCGGTGAGATCGCTCTGATTCTTCATCGCGAGCGCCATCCGCAGCTCGAGCTCACGGTTGTCCCCTGCCGGGAGTGGCAGCGGCGGAACTGGTTGGACGCCACCGGTCTGCCGTGGGTGCCGCCGAGCCCCAACATGCCGAGCCTCGAGACCGCCACTCTCTATCCGGGTCTGTGTCTGGTGGAGGCGACCACTCTGTCCGAAGGGCGCGGCACGACGCGGCCGTTCCACCTGGTGGGTGCGCCGTGGATCGATGCCGAGGGTCTCGTCTCCCACCTCCGCGCTCTCGATCTGCCGGGCATCTCGCTCCGTCCGGCCCGATTCCGTCCTCAGTTCGGCAAGTATGGCAGCGAGATCTGCGCGGGTGTCGAGCTTGGAGTCACCGACCGTGACTCCCTCGAGCCTGTGGCCCTCGGCTTGCACATCTTGAAGAGCATTCACGATCTTCATCCCGGGGATTTCGCCTGGCGCTCCGATCCGTATGAGTTTGTCAGCGACGTGCCGGCGCTCGATCTGCTGACCGGGTCGGCGGCGGCGCGAGAATGCATCGAAAACGGGCTCGATTTCGATTCCCTTTTCGAATCATGGCGAAGATCGGTGGAGGATTTTGAAAGCCGGCTCGATGGAGTCCTGCTCTACCACGACAGTCGTTAGCGAGCGGGTTTTCGTTTCAAATTCCGCAAGCGAAGAACCTCTTCGGGAATGCGCGCGGCCGCATTTTCGACCTCATCATCAGTCGAAAACCTCCCAAGACTGAGGCGCAGCGAGGCCTTGGCGAGCTCAGGTCTGACGCCCATCGCAAGCAGCACGGGAGAAGCCTCCGGATGAGACGAGGTGCACGCCGAGCCACTGCTCACCGCGAGATCTGGAAGCGAGGCGAGGAGCGCGTTCCCTTCGATCCCGGGGAACGAGATATTGCTGGTGTTCGGGAGCCGGTGTTCGGGTGAACCGTTGACCGTACAGTCGTCGACTTTTTCGACGATCGTCTTTTCCAGCTTGTCACGGAGCGCCGCGATCCGGAGGCTCTCTTCTCCGAGCTCAGCGTCTGCGATCTCGAGTGCGCGGGCGAGGGCGACCGCACCCGGGAGATTCGGGGTGCCGGACCGCACACCTCCCTCGTGACCTCCGCCATGGATGTGGGGGGCGAGCCTCAGGGGCGGACTCGAGCGCCGCACGTAGAGCGCGCCGACGCCATTGGGTGCGTAGAGTTTGTGGCCCGAGAGACTGAGGAAATCGACACCCAGGTCGGTCATATTGACGTCGATTTTGGCTATGCCCTGGGCCGCGTCGCAGTGGATGAGGGCGCCACGCGCATGGGCCAGCTCAGCTGCTTCGCGAACCGGTTGCACGGTCCCGGTCTCGTTGTTGGCGAGCATCAGGCTGACCAGGGCCGTGTCGTCTCGCAGTGCTACTTCGAGCTTGTCGAGTCGGACCCGTCCTACGCGGTCGACCCCGACCTCGGTGAGAGTCCAGCCGTCTCGCTGGAGTGCGCGCAAGACCTCGAGCACCGAAGGGTGCTCGGTGGTCTGAGTCACGAGGTGCCGTCTCCGATCGGCACATGTCTTGGCGGCGCCGATCAGGGCCAGGTTGTTGGCCTCGGTTGCGCCCGAGGTGAAGACAACCTCGGTTGCCGATCGGGCGCCGAGAAGCCTGGCGACTGTGCTTCGCGCATCTTCGAGGGCGCTGAAGGCCTCGCGCCCGGGCCGGTGATTGCGGCTCGACGGATTGGCGAAGATCAAACCGAAGAAGGGTTGCATCGCCTCCACAACCCTCGGATCGCACGGCGTCGAGGCGTTGTAGTCGAGATAAATCACGTCGGACGTCTTTGCCATCACCGTGATTCTACATTCA
>JACXWA010000068.1 GCA_014764485.1 Candidatus Sulfomarinibacter kjeldsenii | reverse complement strand
ATCAGGGCGTCACTCCGGAGGGTCTTCATGGAAGTAGTACGTCGGGTGCCAACCTATTTCAGGTCGGTGGATCTCGTATCTCATAACTCGTATCTGGGCTAGGTAGCGAGCTAACCGAAGAACTCGACCGCCACATATCTTTCCGACTCCCGTCGGTACCCGTACAATTCGAAGCCGACAGTCGGCGGACGGCAGAGTGAAGGGCTTCGTCGCGAGGGCCGCGAGGCGACATGATGACGGGCTCGTCATACGAGCCCAGTCAGAATGTCATCCCGACCGAGGACCTGAAGGGTCCGATCGGAGGGATCTGTGGACTTGGCAAAACGCACTGCTGCCATTTCCATAGATCCCTCGACTCGCTCACTTCGTTCGCTCCCTCGGGATGACACGGTGTGGAACTCCTCGCTCCCTCGGGATGACACGGTGTGGGACCCCTCGCTCGCTCGGGATGACATGGGATCGCTCCGCCCGCGCGCCGAAGACGCGCTGTGGGCGAGGACGGATCGACCGACGAGCGCTTGTGCTCGGAGGGCGGAACGACCGAGAACACGTGGCTGCGATCGCAGCGGGCGGGCATTCGGGCACGGGCGCGAAGACGGAGGGCGGCTACTAGCCGAAAAGCTCGACCGCTATTGCGGAACGAACGATACCGCGGGTCCGTTCTGCGGCTGCCCTGACTTCAGGGTCGCTGTCCTCCAAGGCTGCATCCAGAACCTCGCGCGCCGCCCCCTTGCGTTCGAAGTGCACCAGTGCACGGACCGCATTGCGCCGCACCCGGGGATCGATGTTCCGACACAAAGCACGAACCGTTTCAAATGCCGTGGCCTCATCGATGGCGCCGATCGAGAGGAGCTCGGTCAGCACATAGCTCGCCCCCTCGACAACCCGGCCCTCCTCGCTATCGAGGCCTTCGACAATCGCTTGAATGCCGCTCTGGTCCCCGCCGTGAACGATGCTGAGCGCCGCAAAGTGACGTGTCGTATCGGAGCGGTCGTCGAGGGCATCGAGAACCTGGGGGTCAAAACCCCCACCGACGCGCACCATGATCGACAACAGATCCTCGAGGCGATAGGGGTGGAGGTCTCTCTTTGTCCGTTGCAGGACGTCATCGACTACGCTTCGGTCTCCGAGCGTGCCGACGCAGTTGACGGAACCCGCATAGCGGTCTCTGAAGTTCATGTCCTCCGCCGGAACACCAGGGTCGAGAGGGGGTGTCTTCTCGCGTTCGGCGTTGAGTACGAAATTCAGAAAATCACGGAAGACCCCGTCGGCACAGTTGATCGAGCCCATCGTCGGTCGGTTCTGGAACGACAACACCATGCCGCGCTGCAATCGCATACCACGCTCGCGGACAAGCAGAGATACCTCGCCATGAAGCTGATCGTTAAATCTCACCTCGCCGCTGTCCGGCGTGCGCAGACTCATGATCGCCAACATGCCGAGAATCACCACCGTCGCCACCCCGGCCAGTTTGAGACCGATGTTTTTGGTCAAACTCGCGATGATCTCTTTGGCCGGCGCGACCCGTGCCTGACGTTGTCGTTTCTTGGCCTGTTCCCGGGTTCGTTTCTGCTCCTCGTCGCGTTGTTCGGCTCGGTTCCGCGCCAAACTCTCGAGCTCACGCTCGACCATCTCGGGGGACAACCAACCGAACCCACGCCGGCTGAGATCCTCGAGCAGACGTCTGAGGTCTCCCTCGCTCCACCTTGGCGATCCTTCCGCCTGAGATTTGCGCTCCTGGCGTCGGAGAAAGACATCGAGAAACGGTCTTGCCCGATCATCCCACCGCCCGCGCTCAGGCAGCTCCGGCTCCCAATCGAGGAACCAGAGGCGCAATGTCGCGTCTGATCCGGCAGTCAGGGCCGCGCCGCCGTCTCGACTGAGGCTGACGTCGAATACGGGCCCGGCATGTCCCTCAACCACGAGCTCGGCAATGCCTGTGCGGATATCCCAGAGCCTCAGCGTCGCGTCTTTGCCCGCCGACAACAGGAATCGGCCATCCGGCGTAAAAGCTATGGCGTGGACTCCGCCTTCGTGGCCGGTGAGAACCCGCCAGCAACGTCCGCTCTCGAAATCCCACAGACGGATCGAGGCGTCCTCCGCGGCCGATGCAAAGACTCGACAGTCGGGGCTGATCGCTACCGCGTTGATCGCCCCCTCGTGCCCGGCCATTCGCCGCAGTTCGGCGCGCCTCAACAAGTTCCATACCGTGACCTGGCTGTCCCAGCCGCCGCTGACCACAAAGCGGCCGTCGGCACTGACCGCGACCGCGGTCACCGCGTCCTCGCTGCGGCCAAGCAACTCCGGCAATGCCGTTTCCTCGAGTGGCCACAGCCGAATCGTCCCATCGTCGCCGGCCGAAACAACCGAATGGCCATCGGGGTCAAATGCCACCGCCTGGACAATCCCTTCGTGGCCTTCGAACTCGTGCCGGCAGACGGCATCTCCGGTGTCCCACACCCTCACCCACGAGTCGCGACCCGCAGAAGCCAGCCAGAGACCGTTGTCGCTGGCTGCAACCGATGTCACTCCACTGCCGTGGCCGGCAAGGACTCGTTCCTCGACACCGGTCGATGTTTCGAAGAGCCGTAACGAGCCATCGCCGCCACCAGCCAGAGACAACGCGCCGTCAGCCGTCAGCCAGCACGCGTTCACCACCGTACCTCCGCCGATTCGCCGCAGCTCGACGACCGAACGGGGTGCATGTTTGGGAAAGAAAGCCAACACGGTGTTCCAGAGCTCGAGTGCCTCCTGGTGGAGCTCGTAGCCGGTAACCGCGCGCGCGGCCCGCAGCGGTTGAATGGCCTCCTCCATGTGGCCCGCCTCGATATGCTCACGTGCGAGATCCAACTGCTCGCGGAACCTCTGCTCACGGCCGGCCAGCTCGCCCGAAGCCGCAGTGTCGGCCAACGCCAACGGTAACCGCGAACCCGAGCTGTCGGGTAGGAGCAACTGACTCACGACCGAACCGTGGGCAGCGCTCAAGCTTGTACCACCCTCAGTCACGACTCCATAAACCGGGTTCGCCAGCCTCATCACCCGCAGCGCTTCGCCGGAACCCAGTCCCCACAGCCGCACAGTCCCGTCTTCACCACCACCAACGACGGTATCTCCAATCACGGCCACGGACGTGACAGCACCACTATGACCCCGCAAAAAGAGAAGGTTGCTGCCCTCGACGAGGTCCCAGGCACCGATCGAACCGTCCTGGCCCGCCGACAGGGCGATCTGTCCCTCCTCGGTGATCGCGAGATCGCGAATCGGCCCCCGATGGCCTTCAAGGACCTGTACACATCGCCCCTGATCGAGGTCCCAAACCCGGATCGTGCCATCGGCGCTGGCCGTGGAAATTCTCGAACCGGAGGGGTGCCAGGCGACAGCGCTGATAAATGCTGCGTGACCCTGGAGCGTTTGCACGCACTCTCCGCTTTCAAGGTCCCAAATCCTGAGGCTGCGATCGGATCCTCCGCTGGCAACCATTTGCCCATTTGGCGCCGCGTCGACGCAGATCGCAACTCCTGGATGGGATCGCAAGGTCCGTAACTGCAGTCCGTTGGCAAGATCGAAGAGGGTCAGCGGCGAGTTCTCGAGACAGACGACAAGAACGTCGTCGACCGCCGTCATCGATCGGCCCGGACGCGCCGGACCCCCGAGATTAATGCGGTGAACAGGACGGTCTCCGCTCGCCTCCCAGACGGAGGCATCGCCGGCGACAGATCGGACCACGAGCCAACCGTTTGGTAGGGAAAGCAAGCTCTGCACCGGTGCCGAGTGACTCATCGTTCGAGCAACCCAATGACCGGGCAGGTGAGTTGCCACGGCCTCAGAAATGTCCCCACTGAGCTCGGGATTCAGGGCTCGCGCACGCGCCATTGCCTCCTTCTCAACCTCCTGGTTCCCGTGGCGAGAGAAGATCTCGGCAAGCCCGAGCACGACTGCGAGATCGGAAGGGCTCGCCTCGACAGAGGCTGCAAGGAGCTCACGAGCCCTCTCGAAGTCTTCCGTATCTCCCAGGTACCGGGCCCGTGTGAGCAGGGCGAGTCCTCGTTCGCGACGTACGGCGTGCGACATTTCGTCCTCGTCATCAGATCCCAGGGCAACATCCGCTCCATCAGGGTCGTCGAGGAGGAGGCGCAGGCGTGCGCGCTGCAAACGACCTCGTTGAGAGTCCCCGAGGGTTCGCTCGGCCTCGCTCAGCCGTCGTTCCAGCTCCGCATCGGTGAGGCCGTCACGGCGCCACTCGAGCAGGGCGGAATTGAATGTCGCCTCGAGGTGGCGAGGATCTGCGTTGAGCGCATCGCGAAAGCTCGCACCCGCGCGCTCGGCCAGACCGAGGGTGATAAACGACACGCCGCGGTTGTTGAGGGAGTCTGCAAGGAGTTGCGTACGTTGGGGTTCGGGACGCGGGTAGGCACGACCGGTGATCTCCCGGTACATTTCGACCAACCATCCTCGGAGCTGAGCGAAGGATTGCGGTCGTCCTTTCGGGTCCTTCGTCACGCACGACCGCATCAGAGCCGCAAGGCGTTTTTCCAGGTCGGGCTCGAAGGCAGTCGGGTCGGGCGGTTCCTCGTGGAGGTGCAGGCGCATCCACCCGCTGAGCTGCGCCTCGCGGGTTTGCGGTTTCGAATCGGCGGGCATCATGAAGGGGCGGCGTGCGCAAAAGATCTCATAAAGCATGCAACCGTAGGCATACATATCGGTTGCGATCGTCCCTCTGAGCGATTGGCGCCACAGTTCAGGCGCCATATACGGTGGTGTGCCCACGAGGCCACCGTCTACCGTTACCGTCTGCCAGCTGCCGCTCGCCATGGAGGAGTCCTCACGCCTCCCTCTGTGAGGCAACGCCGGTTCCACCTGCTCCCGCACGTCGTCTCGAACAGTCTCTTCCTGGCCCTCAGCACGCACGAGACCGAAGTCGGTGACTCTGGCGATTCCGTCACTGGTCAAAAGCACGTTGGCCGGTTTGATGTCTCGGTGAACGACGCCCTTGTGCTCGACGCCCTGATCGTCTGTCCAGAGGAAGCTGTGGGTGTAGTCGAGGCCACTCGCGATCTGGATCGCAACATCAAATCGCTGTTCGAGGCTCGGCCGCTCCTCTCGTCTCAGCCACTGGCTGAGATCACCGCCATCCACATACTCGATGAAGAGGCGGGGCATGCCGCCGATCTCCTGCAGATAGTAAGCAGAACAAATGTTGGGGTGAACACCGAGAGCAATCCAGGATTCAGCCTCACGCTGGAACCGGGCACGCCCATCCTCGGTCGCAAGCACCGATGGCAGTGGGGTCTTGACAGCCACCATGCGCTGGAGCTCGCGGTCGAAGGCAATCGACACGACCGCCATACCGCCACGTGCGACCTCCCGCACCTCGTACCGTCCGTCGACCACCGTGCCCGCGAGCCAGCCGCGTCCCTTGTCGGGTGCGGAGAGAGTCGCGAAGGTCGGCGGTGCGGCTGTCTCACCAGTCACAAAACGGGTCGCGCCGCCCGGCGGTGAAGGCGGCTTATCAACCGCCCCGGTTGCGGCAGGAGCCTCGGCAACCGAGTGAGCGGCGTCGAGCTCCGCCAAAGCCTTTTTCCGCCATCCCTGCGCTGTCGTCGATTCGGAGTCGAGCTCGAGACAACGGTCGAAAACTGCCACCGCCTCGGAGTATCTCTCGAGGCGGACCAGGCAGTAACCCCGGTTCAACCAGGAACGCGAATGATCCGGAAAACGATCGCACCACATCTCGAGCTTTGGGAGTGCTTCCTCCCATCGCTCTGCCTTGAGCGCTTCGACGATCTCGCGCTTCAATTGCTCGGCGTTGAACTCCATGACCTTTCAAGAATACCGCGGGTTCGGGTTATGTCGCGCGTTTGGCAGCACTTGGACGCGATGATTTCGTTCGGATATGAACTGACCCGGAAATATTGATCAGTGATCAGTGATCAGTGATCAGTTGGAGAGTCCAGGGGTCGGAAGGTTGGAACTGATAACTGTTTACTCGGTCCAGATCGGGCGCAAGTTTGAATCGGGGGATTCTAAGGAATAATGGCACCCACAGGGGGAGCACATGAGGATCACGTCGAGGCGGCGGGATATCGAGATTGCGGGATCCGGGATCGGAGTCGCGCGCACCAAAGACGGCGTCGTGAAGTTGTGGGCTGAAGACGATATCGGACTCGCGCGGGGATTGGGCTTTGCCCACGCTCAGGATCGCCTGGTGCAGATGATGCTGGTGCGGCTGGTCGGGCAGGGGCGGCTGTGCGAGTGCCTGGTCAACGACAACGATGCGCTGGAAATCGACATCTTCATGCGCGAAATGGGACTCTCCAGATACGCGAAGTTAGAGGCCGTCAACGCCTTTGGAGAGGGCCGGTCCCTTGGCGATGCCTATGCCGAGGGTGTCAACCACTGGCTCGGCACAAACCGACGCCCAATCGAGCTGATGATGGTCCGCTATCAACCAGACTGGTGGACAGTCGCCGACACGATTCTCACAGTCAAGCTGATGTCCTATGTCGGTCTCGCCCAATCGCAGCAAGACATCGAGAAGTTCCTCGTCCAGGCCGTTCGCGCAGGCGTTCCCGTTGAGCGACTGGCCAAGCTCACTGCTCCCCATCTCGACGGCCTTGATGAGGCCACGGTGAAGCTGATTACCAAGCTGCGGTATGTGCAGCCGCTGTTGCCCGAGGCGCTGCGATTCCTCGGCGCGGCACCGACCCTTATGGCGAGCAACAACTGGGCCGTGGCCGGTTCTCGTACCGCATCTGGTAACCCGCTTCAGTGCAACGATCCCCACCTCGAGTGCAACCGCCTGCCTGCTGTCTGGTACGAGGCCGTCATGCACACGGACGACGACTATCGGATCGGCGCCACCATGCCCGGTGTACCCGGTCTCGTCATGGGGCGCACCCGCAACCTCAGCTTTGGTTTTACCTATGGTTTCATGGACATGATCGACTACTTCATCGAGCAGTGCCACGGAGGCAGCTACCGGCGCGGAGACTCCTTTGTGCCCCTCAAGACCCGTACCGAAACTATAGCCCGCAAAGGCAGCAGCCCCATCGAAATCACTGTTCGAGAGACCGATCTCGGCATCCTCGAGAGCAACTCCCGCGAGTCCAATCTGGAAGACGGTTTCTACCTCAGCCGTGCATGGTCGGCCCACCGGGCGGGTGGCGCTGCCTCGCTCCACGCCCTCGCCCTCCTGCCATCGATAACGACGGTGAGCGAGGCGCAGCAGGCCGTGCGCGAGGTAGTCATTTCCTGCAACTGGCTGCTGGCCGACCGCCACGGCAACATCGGCTATCAACAATCCGGCCTGCTTCCGGACCGCAGCCACTCGGGTCTTCACCCCGTGCCCGCGTGGGAGGAGCAGTGGCGGTGGAAGGGAATCGTAGCGCGCGACCAGTTGCACTCGCTGCTCAACCCGCCCGAAGGCTTCCTCGCGACTGCCAACAATGATCTGAACCCTCCAAACGGTCCATTGGTCATCAATCTGCCAATGGGTTCGTACCGCGTCGACAGGATCCGAGCCCTTCTGAGTGAGTGCGAGGAATGCACCTTGGAGGACATGCAGCGCATCCAAAACGACCTTTATTCGCTTCAGGCCAAGCGCTTCATGTCGGTCCTTCAGCCGCTGCTTCCCGAAACCTTTGCCGGCCGACTATTGGCGGGATGGGACTGTTGTTACGACCGTGAATCGCGGGGCGCCACTCTCTTTGAAACCGTCTACCACGCCATTCTCAGGGAGGTTTTCGGCAAGGGTCTTCTGGGGGCGGAAGTGTGGGATTCGACGGTTTCATCGACAGCGATCGTTGCCGACTACTACCACCTCTTCGACGACGCCCTGCTTGGTGACGATCCCTCGTGGTTCGGCGAGGAAGGCCAGAGCGAGCTTTTCAAGCGGGTCCTCGAGGAAGTCCTGACCGAGGTCAAGCTCGAGGCAATCAGTCCCTGGGGCCGCCACCAACAGATCATGATGAAGAATGTCTTCTTCGACGGTCGCCTGCCGCGGTGGGTCGGGTTCGATCACGGGCCCGTTGAGCTGCCCGGAAATCGCGCGACGGTAGTCCAGGGCGGATTGTTCAATTCCCACAATCGTCAAACCACCTTCACGCCTTCGTGGCGGTTCATCACCGATCTCGGTGAGGACCGGGCCCTGACCGCCCTCGCCGGAGGCCCCTCGGGCCGCCGCTTTTCGCGCTGGTACAAAACAGACATCAAACGGTGGTTGAGTGGCACCTACAAGACCCTCAGCGTAGACGTCGATCTTTCGGAATAGGATCGACCGTTCATTTCAACGATTCCGAGGGGTGGGTATCTGTCGCCCCCTTCGGGGGCTAGACATTTTTTGCCTCTCAACCTGGGGCTCACGCCCCAGGCTATGCATATGCCGCCGCTCCGCGGCTCATCACGTGTCGTGTCAAGGAATGTGTTGAAGGCTGTCAAGCGAGCGCCGGAGGCGCGACAGATGTTCATCGCACGCCAGTCCACCGGCGTCATCCCGAGCGCGGGCGAGACGGGCCCCCACCCTGTCATCCCGACCGAGCGAGCAACGCGAGCGAGCGGAGGGATCCATGGGTTGGGCGTTGGTCTGCTGAATTTCCCATAGATCCCTCGACTCGCTTTGCTCCCTCGGGATGACAACGAGAAAGGTCCATGTCATCGTCAGGAGTTAAGCCGCGGAGCGGCGAAAGATGATTAGCCTGGGGCGTGAGCCCCAGGGAACAAGCGCAAAAAAATCTAACAGCCGCGGAGCGGCGGCAGATGCCAGGCCTGGGGTGTCAACCCCAGGACTCTCGCAAATTGCCTCAATTCACGAGTTCGGCAGAGTTGCCGTTGGCAGGCGTCGAGGGCGGGCGGGCGGCCTTGCCATTGCCGTTGCGGGCCTTGCTGTCGAACTCGTACTCGCACCAACCACCATTCAGGAGCTTTTTGAGCCCGTCCCTGGTAGCGGCCCGCGGGTTCACGGTGAGCGCTGGTGGTGGCACCAGGCGGGCCCTGAACTTACCCCGCCGCAAGAGTTCGAATCGCACCGGCATTTCGCCTGGGTGCTCGAGAAGGTACTCGCGAATAGCCTCGAGCCGCTCTTCATCCACTTGATCGAGGTCGAGTACCACTCTGAGGGCCGCGGCGCGGCGCGAGTCGATGCCATCGAGCGAGACAATCTCGTCCGCCATCAACTCAACGTGATCGCCTTCGCCCTTGACCGTCGCCACAACCAACACCGGCTTGCCGTCGGCCAGCAGCCGCTCGTGGGCCTCGAAAACATCCGGAAACGCCACTACCCGAACCACTCCTGCCGCATCTTCGAGCTGAAAAACAGCCAGTCGACGGCCGTGGTTGCGGCCCTCCTTGCGGATCGGCATCGCCTTGAGGCCCGTGACCAGACCACCGACAGTCACGTGCTCGGCGCCTCCAGAAAATCTCTCCGAAAGCTCAGCCACCCGGCAGTCTGCATAGCGGTCGATCTGTTCGTCGAATTCCTCCAGCGGATGGCCGGTGAGATAGAAGCCGAGCACCTCTCGCTCCCACGACAGTCGCTCGGACTGCTTCGCCTGGCCCGCCTTGCGCAGCTCATCTTCAAGGGTCTCGGAGGGCATATCGTCGAAAAGAAAACCCTGGCCGAGCTCTCTTTGCTCCCTTTCGCGACTGGTCATATCGAGCAGGCGCTCGAGGTTATCGACAATGCCTTTGCGGGTAATGTCGAAAGCGTCAAAGCAGCCCGCCTTGGCGAGGCACTCCAGGACCTTTTGATTCATCGAGCGCGCCGGCAGTGAACGCAGACATTCAGATAGTGCGGAAAACCCACCCTCGCGCTCACGGGACTCGAGTAACGGCTCCACAGCCGAATGCCCCACGCCCTTGATAGCCGTGAGTCCGAAGCGGATTCCTTTGCCTTCGACGGTAAAGAAGGGCATCGATGTGTTGATGTCAGGTGGCAGGATTTCGAGGTCCATCTGTTTGCACCGCGCAAGGTACTGTCCGAGCTTGTCGGTGTTGTTGACCTCGGAAGTCAACATCGCGGCCATGAAATGAGCCAGGTGATGGGTCTTGAGGTAGGCGGTAACATAAGCGACGTGCGCGTAAGCCACGGAATGTGATTTGTTGAAACCGTACTTCGCAAACGGCACGATCTGGTTCCACAGCTGGCGCGCCTTGTCCCTGGGGTGACCGTTGGAAACAGCGCCCTCGATGAAATTCTCACCCTCCCGGTCGATGATCTCCTGCTTCTTTTTTCCCATCGCCTTCCGCAGGGTGTCCGCCTTGGCCAGGGAGAAGCCCGCAATCTCGACCGCGATCCGCATCACCTGCTCCTGGTAGACGATGATTCCGTACGTCTCACCGAGGATTTCCTCGAGCTCGGGGAAGATATAGGTAATCGCCTTGCGGCCGTGCCTGCGGTCCGCGTAACTATCGATGAACTGCATCGGACCCGGTCGGTAGAGGGCATTGAGGGCCGCGATGTCGAGGAAGCTCTGCGGCTGCACCTTGCGCAGCACCTCCTTCATGCCCGAGGATTCGAACTGGAATACGCCATCGGTATCGCCGGCCGAAAACAGCGTGTAGACATCAGCGTCGTCGAACGGGATGTTCGCCAGGTCGAGGTCCGGGTTCTCTGATCGGCGGATGGACTTCACCGCATCGTCGATAACCGTCAACGTCCTCAGCCCGAGAAAATCCATTTTGAGGAGACCGAGGGCCTCGACGTCGTCCTTGTCGAACTGGGTCGTTACCTCGTCGTGTGCAGAACGGTTCAAGGGGATCAGATTGACGAGCGGCTCCGGCGCAATCACGACGCCGGCAGCGTGCACTCCGCAATGGCGGGCGAGCCCCTCGAGGCGAGAGGCAGTCTCTATCAGCAATCTCACATCTTCATCACCCTCCACGAGCTCGAGCAGCTGTGGAGCGTCCTTGAGCGCCTTATCAATCGTGATGTTGAGTTCGTCCGGGATCAGCTTGGCAATCCGGTCCACGTCGCCGAAAGGCATCCCCATCACCCGACCCACATCACGCACCGCAGATTTTGCTTTGAGGATGTTGAACGTCGCGATCTGGGACACCGAATCTTCGCCATAAAGATTCCGGACGTAGTCGATCACCTCATCTCGCCGGCGCTGGCAGAAATCAATGTCGATATCCGGCATCGATATTCGATCCGGGTTGAGGAATCGCTCGAAAAGTAAATCGAACTCCATTGGATCAATATCTGTGATCCCGAGGGCGTAGGAAACGAGGGAACCAGCAGCCGAACCTCGACCCGGACCAACCGGTATATCTTGCTCCCGTGCATGGCGGATAAAATCCCAGACGACAAGGAAATATCCCGGGAAACCCATTTTCCGGATGATATCCAGCTCCTGCTCGAGTCGCTCCGCATATGCATCGTCACTCTGCCGTCTGGAAGTGTTCTTTTCCATCCTCCTCGCCAGACCCTCTTGCGATTTCTCGGCAAGAAAGACCTCGAGGTTAGATCCCTCAGGAACCTTGAATTTCGGGAGGTGAAGAGAGTCGGTGTTGAATCGGACGTGGCACCGGGAAGCAATCTCGCTGGTACGCTCACAGGCTCCAGGATAATCGGCAAAGAGCTCGTACATTTCGGCCGGTGATTTGACGTAAAACTCGGCGTTATAGGCGTAGCTTCGTTGGAGATCTTCGAGGTCGCGGTTGAGCCCTATTCCGATCAGCACCTTGTGGGCGAAGGTGTCCTCACGCTCGTGGAAGTGGCAGTCATTGGTCGCCACCAGCGGGATTCCGGTGTTTTCCGAGATCTCCACCATCCCCTCGCGAACAAACTCCTCGTCGGCCATACCGTGATCCTGGATCTCGAGGAAAAAATCGTCCTGGCCAAAGATCTCGCGGTAGGTCTCTGCTACCTCACGCGCCTTTTGAAGCTCCCGAGACAACAGGAGGCGAGACACTTCACCAGAAAGACATGCGGACAACGCGATCAGGCCATCACTATGCGCAGCAAGCAGTTCTTTTGAAACGCGGGGCTTGTGATAGAAGCCCTCCAAGTACCCGGCGCTCACGAGATTGACGAGGTTTGAATAGCCCTGATTATTCTCCGCCAGGAGTACCAGATGGTCGTATGGCCTCCGCCGGCCGGGAACCGGCGATCGATCGCGGTGGTCGCCCGAAGCCACATACACTTCACACCCTATGACAGGTCGGACACCGGCTTCGATCGCGGCTTTGTGGAACTGAAACGCACCAAAGAGGTTGCCGTGATCTGTCACCGCCACCGCGGACATTCCGAGGCGGGAAACCTGAGCTCCGAGGTCCGGAATCCGGATCGCGGAATCGAGCAGCGAGTAGTGGGTGTGAAGGTGTAGGTGGACGAAGGGCGGCACTTCGGATCGTCGGCTCATGGCGCCATCATAGCGCGACCCGGCGGCCGCTGCTCACCGGAGAAGAGGCAAGGCACAGAATGATCTCAGATGGCACATTTTGATTCCTTTCGGTTCGCAAAAATTCCGGAATATTGAAGATTCCAGCTGAAAGAAAAGGACTCTCAACCTTGATAGTTTTTTTGAAATAGAATCTTTCATACAATCTCGTTGTCACAAAAATCAGATTTCCATAATTCAAATCAGGACAATCTTTCGGCCAGAATTCAACCAATTATCTTGACAACATCAATCTATTGAGACATTCTTGGTTCGAAATAATGAAATCCTTTTCGATTTTTCGACGTGAATCCGGAGCAAACAGCGTCGATCAAGATTCACAGATCCGCGTCTATAGGTCGCATGCTGCACGTGCGATTTCAGAAGAACGGTGGGAAGTTGCCGAAATCTTTATCGATCGAATTTTGAAAGTCGATCCACATCATACCGAGGCATGGCTGATGAAGGGTCACCTCCGACATCATTGTCGTGAAGATGAACGAACTGCAGTCGATTGTTACCGCAAAGTAATCAATCTTTGCGGGCCAGATTCCGTTCATCCGCATGCACAAAGGGCTCGCACTTCCCTCGGTAGATTGCTCACTGTCTGGAGCTAATCCTTCCCTCCACACTTCAATTCGAAATTCGAATCCTGGAGGTCGGGCGGTGTATATTCCGCCCGTTTCCAAGGAACATTTCATCCCGAGCGAGAGCAGCGAGCCGAGGGATCCATTCGACCCGGCCTTCGGCCTCGCTCAGGACAAGCCTATGAGGACGGAGCCAACGCATTCTGCCCTGGCCCCATAGATCCCTCCGCTCGGGCCCAAAGGGCCCTCGGTCGGGATGACAAAAAACGGAGCGGGAAGTACCCCACCCGCGGGTGGGCGGGCCAAATTCCTCGTTCTTAATTCCTAATTCCTAATTCCTAATTCCTCATTCTTAATTCCTTATCCCGACTTCATCCGCCGTGCTATTCTTCGCGGATGAAGGCGACGGTCAGCTCGCTCAAGCAGGCACGACAGATCCGACAGGTGTTTGGCCCTGTGCTCGACAGATTGGACGAAGTCGAGAAGTTCTTTGACCGGGAGTTCAAGGCCGCCCAGCCCATGGTCCGCGATGTTGCGACGTATGTTCTCGGAAGCGGGGGCAAAAGGCTACGACCGGCTCTCGTGCTGCTGGTCAGCAGAATGCTCGGTTACAAGGGTGAGCGGGACGTTCGCTATGCCGCGGTGCTCGAGATGATCCATACCGCCACTTTGATCCACGACGACATCATTGACGAGTCCGATCTTCGGCGGGGACATCCAACCGCCAACAACACCTGGGGTAATCAAACGACCGTGCTGGTGGGTGACTGGCTCTACACCCGGACCATGGATCTGTGTCTCGAGCTCGGCGACGTCGATGTCATGCGAGCTCTGACCTCGGCCACACTGAGGATGACCGAGGGCGAGATCCTGGCCGATCGGGTTCGGGGGCGTCTCGATGTCGATGAGAACACCTACATGGACATCACGCAGCGCAAAACTGCAGAGCTTTTCGCTGCCGCGTGTGCGCTGCCGGCGCTCTTCCAACCGTCAACTTTGCACCTCACCGAAGGACTCCTCGATTTCGGTCGCAGCGTCGGCATCTCCTTCCAACTGGTGGATGATCTGCTCGACTTTACCGCCGTGCGATCGGACCTCGGCAAACCCGTGATGGCCGATCTGCTCGAGGGTCGCGTCACCTTGCCGATCATTCTCCTCCTTCGGAGAGTCGACGGCCGGACCCGTGACAGGATCGAAGAGGTGGTATCGAGCGGCTCATTCGACGCCATTTCTGAAGAAGAAGTGCTGCAGATGGTGCGCACCTCGGGTGTGCTCGACGAGGTCCGTCAGCGTGCCTATGCATATGCGGCAGACGCTGCAGAACGGGCGCAGTCCTTTCCGCCAGGGACCGAGCGCGATGCGTTGATCCACGCCAGCCAGTTGCTGCTGGATAGGGGCGTGTAACGCGTCCATCCTGCCCGTCCACAGAGATACAAGATGCAGGATTCGCCCACCCAGTGACCAGTGCCTACCCACCCGCCCAGTCATCAGTAATCAGTTCCGCCCGCCCACCCCGTTTTGCCCGCAGATGACGCAGATAACGCAGATAAAAACCCAGACCTTTTGGGATGGTATCTGCGTCAATCAGCGTGATCTGCGGGAAATCTATCGGACCTTTCCGTCAGCAGGGCGATCACGAGCTGTCAAGTCCTGACGAAAAGTTGTAATGCGATCCCGAGCCGCGGAGCGGCGAAAGATACATAGCCTGGGGCGTGAGCCCCAGGATAAGGGCAAGAATAAAAGAAAAAGCCGCGGAGCGGCGACA
>JACXWA010000065.1 GCA_014764485.1 Candidatus Sulfomarinibacter kjeldsenii | reverse complement strand
CAGGTGATCGCATGGGGCGATTCCAGTCAGTCGATACGAATCACCGCAACGACGCCCCAATACGCGGTCGTCTTCGACCGCCGTGTGAAAACGGGTCGCTACATCTCAGACCTCGATCTGAAACGAAAGCACCGGGTTGTCGTGATCGGTCACTTTCTGGTCGAGGAGCTCTTCGGCAGCCACGACCCCGTTGGACAGTGGGTGCGCCTTGGAGATCATAGATTCGAGGTCATTGGCATCTGTGAACGGGTCGGCAACGACATGATCAACGATGGCTGGAGCCGACGCGAAATGGAAGGCGCCACGATTCCCCTCACCACCATGCAGAGTCTTTACGGTGGCGGCGATCGGGTGCCGTTGCTGATGGTCAAGGCGGCCGACACCGACAAGCTGTCAGAGCTATTCGCTCACCTCAAGAATCGTTTGTGGCGGCAACACAACCGGGTCGAGGATTTCGATATCGAAAACGTCGCCCAGGAGATCCTCGAGGCCGAGGGGCAAATCGACGAGCAGCTCCGTGGATGGACGATTGTCCTTTTCGCGATCTCGGCGATCTCATTGGTCGTTGGTGGGGTTGGCATTTTTTCGGTTCTGCAGATCTCGCTCGCCGAGCGTCTCTATGAGATTGGTCTGCGCAAGTCGATTGGTGCCGAGGACCGGGACATTCTGATCCAGTTCATGGTTGAAGCGATCTTCCTGTCGGTAATCGGCGCCGTCATCGGCTTCTTCGTCGCCGTGGTGGTGTGTGGTGTAGCCGGCCAGTTCTTCGAAGCCGGCCTGCCGATCTCGGGCTTCGCCGTCTTCCTGGCGATCGTCTTCGCGATCACCATCGGACTCGTCGCGGGGATCTATCCCTCCCTCCGTGCGGCACGCCTCACGCCCGTCGAAGCGCTAGCAGGCTGACCACCCGTCCTCTCATCGCAAGACAACCGCAGATAGCGCAGATAGACGCAGATAGTTGGACCTCAGGACATCTGCGTTCATCTGCGGAGATCTGCGGTTTCTCCGAATTGAACCGCCGATTTAGAGTGAGAGGGCGGAGCGGATCGCCTCTTCCAACGAGGGTCTCTTGAAGGGGTAACCGTGGTATTCGAGGACCTGAGGTCGCACACGTTGCGAGGCCAGGAGCAAAGAATCGGCCATCTCTCCCAGGGCCAGCCGCGCGGCGAAGGCCGGCAACGGCATGAAGGCGGGCCTCGAAAGGGCCCTGCCGAGGGTGCGTGTGAAGTCAGAACAGCGGATCTCCTGGGGGGCGACGGCATTCACCGGGCCTTCGATTTCTTTGTGATCGAGGATGAATTTGATGACGCCACAGACGTCCTCGACTCCTATCCAAGGCCAAAACTGGCGGCCCGACCCGATCGGACCACCCAGCCCCAGCTTGAATGGAGTCAGCATCCGTCCGAGGGCGCCTCCACGCGCCACCACCACCCCCAACCGTAGGAAAGCGACTCGCGTCTGCTCAGACCTGGCGGCGAGAGCCGCCGTTTCCCAGTCGCCTGAAAGCTCAGCAAGGTACCCTGCTCCGATTTCCGAGCTCTCATCGAGTTGTTCGTCACCGCGATCACCGTAGTAGCCGACTGCGGAGGCGCTGATCAGCAGCCCGGGAGGATTCTCAGAGTTGCCGATAGCCTGGGCCAATGTTCTGGTCGAGTCGAGCCGGCTGGAGCGTAGCTCTTCCTTGACCTCTGAAGTCCACCGGCCCTCGGCGATTGAACGGCCGTTGAGATTGATGACCACGTCCACGCCATTGATGACCGCGGAATCGAGGGTGCCTGTTGCCGGGTCCCATACTGATTCTCCAGATGCATTGCGGGTTGAAGTGCGGACCAGGCGAACCACTTCGTGCCCTGCGGCGCCGAGCGAAGGCACGAGCGCCGATCCAACCAATCCACTCGCACCTGAAACAACAATCTTCATGATGTCTTGGTTAACAACAAAGGAGGATTGATCCTTCCAAGCCCGTTTCTGGGTTTAAGTTTGAACCACCAAGACACCAAGATCACCAAGAATCCAACAGGGTTTCGTTCAGTGTTTGTTTGACTGATCGCAATACGTTGCCGTTGTTACCCCTGGTTCGCCTGGTTCGGCAATGTGTCGTTTTCCTAAAACAAATGATTTCCTTGGTGTTCTTGGTGCCTTGGTGGTGAATCGTGTGGTTGGCCCCACGGCTCTCAGCCCGTACGGTCGTGGGGCTAAACGATCCACCCACCAAGATGCTCTATCGCGATCTCCGCGAGAGCTGATATGTGATCGGACCGCCGGTTGAGCGCCGGAACGTAGCGGAAGGCGCCCCCACCGGCCTTGTCGAAGATCTTGCGGCCCGCGATGTCGATCTCTTCCAGAGTCTCGAGGCAGTCGGCGGCGAAACCTGGGCACATGACGTCCAGCCGGTCGAGGTTTTCATGCCCCCATTTGCGGAGGAGGTCGTTGGTATTGGGCCCAACCCAGGGCTCGCGGCCAAAACGTGATTGAAAGGCCGTGACGATGCTCTTTGGATCGAGGTCGAGGCGGTCGGCGAGGGCGGCTGCGGTACGGCGGCATTGTTCTGGATAGGGGTCGCCGGCCTCCACGTAACGAACCGGCAGCCCGTGAAAGCTGAGGAGGAGTCGCCGCGGTTTGCCGCCTGACTGCCACAGATCCTGCAGACTCGAAACCAGGGCACTGAGGTAGGCGGGGTGGTCGTGGTATTCGGTGATGGTCCGCAGCTCTGGATACCGGCGCCAGGTTGATAGCTCTCGCATCACCTCGTCGAAGACCGATGCCGTCGTCGTGGCAGAGTACTGCGGGAACAGGGGCAGAACGAGGATTCTGCGGCAACCACGGCGTCGCAGAACGTCGAGGGCGGCTTTGATCGAGGGTTTGCCGTAGCGCATCCCGGAGAATACCGGCAGCGGGCGATCGATCTGTTGAGCAATCTTCCATTCGAGATCTGCGGCCTGTTGGCGGCCGGTGATAACGAGGGGCGAGCCCTCCTCGGTCCAGATGCGGCGATAGGCGCGCGCGGCCCGAAACGGTCTGAAGGGAAGGATCACGAGGTTTCGGAGAAGCCACCATCTGAAGCGTGGCAATTCCACCACCCGCGGGTCAGCGAGGAAATGCCTGAGAAAGGAGCGCACCGCAGCCGCCTTTGGGGCTGCCGGTGAGCCGAGATTGACGAGCAGAATCCCCGCTACTGGTGGGTCAGCGACTGCGGGAGGCTCGGGTGCGAATCGCATCATTCAGTGTAACTGCAACGTGAGGCGCGTAGCTGCTTCGGCGACACCGGTGCCACTCTTCACATTGTTTGCCCTGAGGACGCTACTCGATTGGGAGGCGACGATTTCAAACAATGTGAAGGGTGGCACCATGCACGCCGATGCGGGAGGCGCGATGAGGATTCCCAGCGATAGCGCTACTGCGAGACAGGAGCGTCGACGAAGTCGTCGGGGTCGAATCCGTCTTCCTCGGGCAATTTGACGATGATTTTTTTGATCAAATCCTGGTGGAGCGCTTCTTCATCGCGGAGCTCGACGAATAACTCCTTGACCCCGGAGTCCGAGATCTTGGCGAGTGCCTCGTGGTAGAACTCGTAGGCCTTGACCTCTGATTCCATGGCGACGTCGAGGGCCGCCCGCATCGACATGAAGGCGCGCGCTGCGTCGAACTCGGGAGCCTCTATGTCGTACAAGATCGAGGTGTCCGCGCTGTTCGGCTCGTCGCCGAAGAGGCCCTTCCGTTTCGCCGCCAGTTTTTCGGCGTGTTTGATCTCGTTGTCGGCCATGAATCGGAAGAAATTCGCCGCATCGGGGGTGCGATGAGCATCCATTTGTTCGGCGAAGTCGTCGTATCGCTCCTTGGCCTCTTCTTCAATGGAGATGGCGAGGTCCAGGGTGTCGCGGAGTGAAAGTTGGCTGAAGTCGATAGCTTGGTTCATTGACCCTCCGGCTCGGCGTGATGTGCGGACTGGCACATTGTACCTGCGTCCGTGAGCGTACGCTCGGGATTGGTCGCTATCGCTATCGCAATCGGTATCGCTATCGATACTGCGTCGAATTAGAGAGGACCGTCGACAGCGATCCCGATAGCGATCTGAAAGATTACAGCTGTGTCAGGGGTCAGGCGTTCCCGAACCGCTTCCGCTCCCACAACTTCCCAGCCACCCAGCCGACAAGCATCAGCCCGAAGAGCATTCCGGTGTGCCAGACCAGGACGTGACGCAGGTCGGACATCGGACACAGGATGTGGTTGACGGCGTCGGCGGTGACCGCGGCGCCGGTGCCGCCGAGCAGACCTGCGATCGACGGCCGCAGCGGCAGGGCCCGGAAAACCAGCCACAGGGTGATTGCCAGGGCCGGGAGGGCGAGCGCCAGGTCATGAGTGGAGCAGGTCACGCCGGCGTTGAGGCCATGACCCTTGATCAGCGGCATGCCGGGGCTGTGCATCCAGGTGGCGATGCCGACCAGAATTTGCATCACAACACCGGTGCTCAAGGCCAGCACAACGGCGCCGGCCGGTACTCCGCTTCCAGGTACCGCCTCTCGCAGTGCCATACCCACCAGGACGATACCGACAACCAGCTGGAGAGCGGTACAGCCCCAGCTCAACCACATTGGAAGTTGTTCGAAATCGGGTCGCAACGAGAGCTTGAAGGCCGCAACAACTATCGCCAGACCCGCTGCGGCAACGGCTACCGCATAGAGAGTTCGCATCCACGCCGGTGGGAGCGGCCGCACCGGTGCGAGGTCATCCGAAATGGTCCGGCGAAGGTTTTCTGGAAGCAACTCAGTATTCATGCGTCGCCTCCTTGATCTTCCGCGAGCCGCTCACGGAGCGCCTTCAATGCCCGGTGAGAGCGCACTTTGGCTGTCCCGGAGGCGATCCCGAGGATCTGGCCGATCTCCTGAAAACTCATGCCGAGCAGGTGGTGCAGCATCAGGACCTCCTGGGATTGGTGGGGCAGCTCCGACAGCATCCGGTGGAGGGTTGCCTTGTCGGCGAACTTCTCCATTTCCGGCGGCACCGGAACTTCCGGCAGCTGGTCGTCGGCCAACATTTCCTTCCGGCGGCGGCCCGAGCGAAGATGCATCAGCGCCACGTGCCGGGTGATGGCGTAGACCCAGGGTCTGACCGGCCTCGGCGGGGTATAGGTCTGGCGCGCGCGGTGGATCTGGAGAAAGGTGTCCTGGAGCAAGTCCTCGGCCATGGTGGCATTGCGGACAAAGGTCCAGAGGTATCGCAACAGGGGTTGTTTGAGAGCGGCATAGAGGCCCTCGAAGTCATCCATGCTTCCTTTCTGGTAGCCGATCATCAACGCGATCAGCCGCTCTTCCTCGGCTTTTCGATCAACTCCCATGGATGGCTATGCCCCCCGTTCAGTGTTCGTTACCGTTGCGATCTGTTCGATCGGCATTATATAGCGGCCGATCCGCGAGGTACGATGCTTTTCATGAAAACGGGGAATCTCCTGAATTGGTACCGGGCCAACGCGCGGACCCTACCGTGGCGGAGGGAACCGCGCAATCCTTACCACGTGCTGGTGAGCGAGGTCATGCTGCAGCAGACTCAGGTCGACAGAGTGGTGCCGCGCTTCGAATCCTTCATCGAGCGATTTCCGACCTTTGAAATACTGGCGAGAGCCTCTGAGGAGGAAGTACTCGAAGAGTGGTCGGGCCTCGGCTATTACCGCCGCGCCCGCATGCTTCACAGCCTGGCGAACGTGATCATGGAGCGCCCGGGCGGATTACCGCGGACGGCGAGCGAGCTTTTGAAGCTGCCGGGTATTGGACCCTATACCGCGGCCGCAGTGGCCTCCCTGGCCTTTGCAGAGGCCGAGCCGGTGCTCGATGGAAATGTCATGCGGGTCGGGGCGCGGGTTCTGGCGCTGGAGGTGGATACCAGATCCGCTGAAGGGCGCCACCGGCTCGAAGGCTGGATTCGCGGTCTGATGGATGGGGGACCTCCGGGCCAGGTCAACGAGGCGCTGATGGAGCTTGGAGCGACCGTGTGCGACCCGGGCCGGCCCGGTTGCGACCGATGTCCCCTGGGATCAGGATGCGAAGCCATGATGCGGGGACGGCAGGGGGATTTTCCATCCCCTCGACGGCGGCGCGCGACCGAAAGCCTGCGATGGGTCGCAGCGTGTGCCGTCACCGCGGATGGCGAGTGGCTGGTGCGGAGGGTGGACGAGGGCCCTATTCTTCGTGGCCTGTGGTTACCGCCCCTTTTAGAAATCGAGGAAGGTGCCGACCCGGCGAAGGCCGTCTTGCGGCTCCTGCCGATCGGTACAATGTCGTCTCCTGAACTCGGAGACAATGTCCGTCACAACATTACCCACCGAAAGATCGACGTGACCCCCGTTCGTGTCGATGCCGACCGGATCGAACCGCCCTCCGACGCCTGGCGATGGGTGGATCCAAAGAACCCGGGCCTCCCGACCTCCTCACTATTTGCGAAGCTGGTTGGTGCGGTCTAACCCTCGAGGCTCCTCGCCACCAGCTCGATGACGTCGTACGCAGAGGCATCCTCGTGGCCGAGCTCATTCTGGGCGTCGGACAGCATTGAGAAACAGTAGGGGCATGCCACCGCCACGTCCGTGGTTCCGCTGGCTTCGAGCTGGAAGAAACGCGTCTGGTTGATGCGCTCACCAATTTTCTCCTCGAGCCACATGCGGCCGCCGCCGGCACCGCAGCACATCGAAGTTTCGCGATGGAGCTCGGCCTCTCGCACCCTGACTCCCGGGATAGCGTTGAGCAGGAAACGCGGCGCGTCGTACTCGCCGTTGGTGCGGCCGAGGTAGCAGGGATCGTGATAGGCGAGATCCAAACTCAGGCTGCCGGTCAGCTTGACCTTCCCCGCTCGAACCAACTCGGCAACCAGTTGGGTGCCGTGCACCACCTCATAGTCTCCGCCGAACTCGGGATATTCGTGGGCGAGGGTGTTGTATGCATGGGGGCAATTGGTGACGATCCTTTTGACCCCGTAGCCGTTCATGGTCTCGACATTCTGTTGGGCCAGCATCTGGAAGAGGTACTCGTTGCCGAGTCGTCGTGGCGCATCGCCGGTCGACAACTCCTCGGGCCCGAGAATCGCGATTCTGATTCCAGCGGCCTTGAGGATCTTGACCAATGCCCGGGAGACCGTTTTGCCATGGTCGTCGTAGCTGCCGGGAGAGCCGACAAAGAACAGGTACTCGAAATCACCGCCCGCAGCTGATGCCAACGGCACGTCAAGGTCGGAGGCCCAGTTGGCCCGCTCTTCGGCGGGTAGCTGCCAGGGATTGCCGTTGACCTCGTATCCGCGGAAAGCGGCCTGCGCTTCTTCGGGGAACTCGGCCTTCTCGAGCACGAGGTTGCGTCGCATTTCGACCAGCTTGTCGACGTAGGTGATGTCGAGTGGGCAGGCGCGCTCGCACCAGCGGCAGGTCGTACAGGCCCAGATCACCTCGGGGTCGACAACCGCCGGGACCAGCCCATTCTCAGAAGCGTTGCCGCTGTCGCCGGGCGAGCCAAGGATCGCGGACTGCTCGTTGTAAAGCTGATCGCGTACCGATTTCAAGAAGAGCACTGGCTGCAGTGGTTTGTGGGTAAGGGTTGTCGGGCAGAACTCCCGACAACGACCGCACTCGGTGCAGGTGTACATATCGAGCATCTGCTTCCAGGTGAAGTCGGTAATAGTCGAGATCCCGAAGGTCGTGTCTTCGTCGATCTCCTCGAGGTCCATGCTCGGCAGCTTGCCGGGAGAATCGAGGTTGGCGAAGAAGGAGTTGAAAACCGAGGTGTAGACGTGGAAGTGCTTCGAATAGGGTAGCTCGTTGGCGAAGACAAAGAGGGTGACGAGGTGGATCCACCAGCTGACACCGTAGATGAGCTGCAAGATTGCGGGGCCGAGGCCAGCGAAGGCGCCTGCCGCCAGATTCGAAATTGGAAGGAACGTGCCGTCGAGATCGCCGGCCGCGATGCGGGCGCCTTCCGACGAGAGATCGGTCGCCATCAGTATGGCGATCATTCCAATCACCAACCAGGCGCCCCAACTCTGGATCACGCGCTCCTTCTTCTGGATGCCACGCCGCCAGACGGCGACGCAGAGACCAACCAGAACCAGGAGTTCGAAGATGTCCTTCGAGAAGAGGTACGCCTGACCGATGGGTGAGTGAAGGAGGGGCAGCTCCCAGCCCGCAAAGAGACCCTCGATGACCATTGTCACGGTGCGCAGGCTGACGACCAGGAAGCCGTAGAAGATCAGCAGATGGTAGAAGCCGGCGACTGGGTCGTCGAACATCTTCTTCTGCCCGAAGGCATAGACGAGCATGTGCTTGAAACGCTCGCCGAGTCGGTCGAACCTATTGTCGGGGCGCCCCGCGCGGAGGAGCTGGAAGCGTCGGCTCAGGGAAAGGACGACCGCACCGACCCCGACGATGGTGAGAATCCAAAACCAGGCGACTCCGGAAATACCGAGAAACGATCCAGCTGTCGCATGTTGCAGCATCATGCCTCCCTCTCTCAAGAGAAACCGCCGGAGTCAAACCCGGCGGAATTGAGATTCGGTCGTCGATCGCAGCGCTCTGCGCCAATCCATGCGGGACAGTATAGAGAGGAATTAGGAATTAGGAATGAGGAATTAGGAATATACCCCCAGCCCGCCCGATCCTGGATTCTCGATGCTGGATACTCGATGCGCCCACCCGGAAAGCTGGATCGACCCAAGCGCCGGAGGCGCAACAGATGCATAGCCTGGGGCGTCAGCCCCAGGTACCTCGAGAACAACCAATGAAAGAGCCCCCGGAGGGGGCGACAGACGAGCGACTAGGAATCACTGGTGTCGAGGATGAGATCCACCCGGTTGTCGGGCCCTTCCCAAACGCTGACGGAAATCAGGTGCCCGCCGATCTTTTCGCACCCCGGTGCGAGCTTCTGCGAGAGAACCTCGGCAACCCGCTCCGCAGTGGGGGAGGGTTTGCCGATCTCAGGGTGATCGTTGAGGTCGCTGCGGTCGAGCGGTGCGATCGCTGCGGTGAGCAAGTCCCGGACCTGGTGGAAGTCGAGCGCGTAGCTCTCTTCGTTGAGTTCATCGGCGCCCACCCGCACCGCGATTTTCCACGGGTGACGGTGTGACTGTTCGCGCTCTCCCCGGTAGCTGGTGAGGGCGTGATGCGCATCGAACGACGCCTGAGCGTGGATGACCCAGCGGCTCACGAGACGAGTGCCTCCGAAGATTCCTCGGCCGACCCTCGGCTCTTCTGGCGTGCTTCCAGCACCAGCATTTCGCGGGTCACCGGAACTCTGGGAATGCGATCCTCAGCGATACCGATGGCGAGCAAGAGCTTTTTGACTGAGAGCTGAGGGCCGTCCTCCTGGCGGGCGTTGAGCTCGACGAGCAATGCGCCGTCATCGAGGTGCTGCCAGCGGCGGATTCCTGCGCGGATCTCCTCGGATAGATGGGTCTCCGTTTCCGGCCACGGTTCGACGCCGGCGATGCGGTAGCGTGCCGCTGCCACCAGCCGACCCAGTTTGGGCGCGCCAGGGAGCAGCGGCCGGGCGTCGAGAATTTCGACCCCGTCTGGCAGAAGCGCGTTTGCCCGTTCCAGGTGCTGTTTGCGCAGCGGTGCCGTGCAGTCGACATCGAAGGTCTCGGCACGGCCTTCGTAGCCGACCGGCAGGGCCGGTCCCATCGACAGGCGGATGTGGGGGTTGAATCCCTCGGTGTAGCGTACCGGGAGGCCGGCAGCACGGACCATCCTCTCGAGCGCGTCCATGAGCTGACGGTGGGAAAGCCAGCGAGCATCGCCAATTTTGGAGAAGACGAATCGGTACCGGCGGTGAACGGGTTGCTGCGGTCGGGCGCTGACCGCCGGAGGGGTGCGTGGTTCTGGCCGCAAGTGGTATGCGGCAGCCCTTGGCTGTTCGGCCTCGGGCAATGCCTCCCCGAGGACCGGAAGCGTGGACGAGGCGAGCTGGATGTCATCGCCATCGCCGGGTATGCCGCATCGATAGCAATGTCCCCATTTGCAATCCTCGGTCTCGGCTTCGCGCACAGCGCGGCGCCACTCACCTTTCAAAAACCCTTTTCGCACACCGGCATCTATGACGTCCCATGGCAGGGTGTCCGACAGAGCGCGTTCTCCGAGTTCGTGGTCGACGTCGATACCGATGTCGTCGAGAGCACGGCGCCAGGCGTCGAGATTGATGTAATCCGTCCAACCGTCGAAGACCGCACCCAGGTCGTGGGCTCGCTCGATGGCGGCGCCGAGGCCGCGATTGCCACGCGACAGAAGCGATTCGAGAGCCGCCTCTTCCGGGTCCGACCACGTGAGACGGGCACCGCGAATTCGGCGGAAACGTTGTTTGAGCCAGCCGATGCGGCGGCGAAGCTCGTTGACGCCGGCGTATGGCTGCCATTGGAAAGGTGTCCAGGCCTTTGGGATGAAGCACCCGGCGGATACCTTGATTTGGATCTTGCGGCCGCCGGTCGCCCGACGTCCGGCAGCGAGGATATCCTCGGCCAGGCGCGCCAGTTCCTCGAGGTCCTCATCGGTCTCGGTCGGAAGGCCGATCATGGCGTAGACCTTGATGAGCTCCCATCCCTTGCTGAACGCAGCCTCTGCGGCGCGTACCATTTCGGCGTTGGTGAAGGTCTTGTTGATGACCCTGCGGAGGCGATCGGAGCCGGTCTCCGGGGCGAAGGTAAAGCCTGATTTTCGAACCCGCGATACCGCCTCGGCGAGACCGACCGAAAATGCATCGGCGCGCAGCGAAGGCAGGCTGATGGAGACCCGTTGGTCTTGTAAGCACTCGGCCAGATTGTAGACCAACGGCTCGACCTGCGAGTAGTCGGCAGTGGACAGGCTCAGCAGTCCAACTTCTTCGAAACCGGTCTCGGCAACCTGCCGCTGCATGCGGTCGAGAACCACCTTCGGGTCATGCTCGCGCACCGGCCGGTACCAGTAGCCAGCCTGGCAGAATCGGCATCCCTGGGTGCAGCCACGCATGATCTCCATTCCTAGGCGGTCCTGGATGACGTCGGCGTAAGGGACTATCACCGATTCCGGCTGGTCGTTGCTATCGAGCCGATCGACCCATACCCGTTGCACTGGGAACGGGACTCCATCGTGAACCGTCTCCCATCGAGCCTTCTGGTCGCCAGCCGCATCGTGCCATCGGTAGAGAGTGGGGACGTAGACGCCCGGAACGGCGGCCAATCGCGTCAGAATCTGTTCGCGGGTGGCTTTCTCCCGGCGGCCGTCGCGCACAGTGTCGAGGATTTCGTCGAGCGCCGCCTCGCCATCACCGATGAGGATGGCGTCAAAGAAGTCGGCCACTGGCTCCGGGTTGGCGGTACAGGGCCCGCCACCAATGACGATAGGCTCGTCCTGACCTCGCTTTGCGGCGCGCCGCGCGATGCCGGCGAGGTCGAGGAGGTAGGGAATATTGATGTAGTTGAGCTCGGACTGCAGCGAGATGCCGATAATGTCGAACTCGGCAACCGCGCGGTAGGTCTCGAGCGTAAAGAGGGGCAGCCCGGCGCCGCGCAATGCTTCCGCCATGTCCGGCATCGGCGCAAACGTCCGTTCCGCCAATGCATCGTCGCGGCGATTAACGAGGTGGTAAAGGATGCGTGTGCCCTGGTGGGACATCCCGATCTCGTAGGCGTCCGGAAAGGCGAGGGCAACGCGCACGTCCGCTCCGTCCCAGGGCTTGCGCACCAGGTTGCGTTCGATGCCGAGGTATCGGGTCGGCTTCTGGACCCCCGGCAGAATCTCTTCGAGCGCCGTCCTAATCTCGTCCGGCGAGTATTGGTTCATCATGAACACGCTCCGCTTCGTGCGTTCAAGAGAGTGAATGTATACGAGTTCTCAGATATTTCCACCTCCCATCCTCCCAACCAGGGCTTGAGGCTTGAGACCTGAGGCTTGAGAGTGTCGATACCTTTTCGGTCTTTCGTTGCCCTAAGCCCCAAGCCACAGGGTGGGTGGATGGTCCGTGATGAGACCGAGACTTCGTGTACACTGCGCGGATGAAGATTGTCTTCTTCGGTACCCCTGATTTTGCCGTTCCCACCCTCGAGAAGTTGGTGGAAAGCAGGCACGAGGTCACCCTGGTTGTTTCCAGACCGGACCGGCCTGTTGGGCGGCATCAGGTCCTTACGCCACCGCCGGTAGTCGACGTCGCCCGTTCCCTTCAGATCGAGTGCATACAGCCCAACAGCCTCAAGTCGGAAGAGATCGATGCGAGTCTCAGAAATAGCGGCGTGGATGCCGCCGTTGTGGTGGCCTACGGCAAGATGATCCCCGGCCGCCTGCTCGAAATCCCGCGGCACGGTTTCGTCAACCTGCATCCGAGCCTTTTGCCGCGCCATCGCGGACCGTCTCCAATCCAATGGGCATTGGTCTGCGGTGACCGCGCCACTGGAGTCACAACCATGCAGATCGACGAGGGCATGGACACTGGACCTCTCCTGCTCCAGCACCGAGTGCCGGTCGAGCCCGGCGAGACAGCCGAAATGTTGGCGCCGCGGCTCGCCGAAATCGGCGCAGAACTCGTCGTGCGGACCCTCGATGAGCTTGAAGAAGAGTCGTTGACACCCCGTCCGCAACCATCGGACGGTTCCAACACAACACCCATGTTGCGCAGGAACTTTGCCAAGGTCGACTGGTCGATGCCGGCTCGGCAGCTGGTCAACAGGCTTCGGGGCTTTACGCCGTGGCCCGGGCTCTATACGAAGTTCCGCGGCGGCCGGCTCAAGATCTTCGGACTCGATGACGTCAAGCCACCTCCGAAAGGCAAGGAGAAGCCGGGGACTGTGGTCACGGCGGACCCGGGCGGTGTCGTCGTACGCTGTGGGAAGGGCACCGCCGTGAAGATCACTGAGGTGCAAAGGGAGGGCAGACGACGGATGCCGGTGGACGCCTTTTTGATCGGCGAACGTGTGAGCCGCGGTGAGGCTTTCGGCTGATCGGCTGACCGCGGCGCGCATGCTCATGCGCGTCGAAGAGGGAGCCTTTTCGTCGCGACTCCTGTCCGGCGGAGGAGTACCGGCGGTCCGTATCAGGGTGCTCGAGGTGCTGCGCTCGATGCGGGTGCTGGACGCGGTTCTCCAACCACAATGCCGACGGAAACTCCGGACGCTGGATCCCGAAGTGCGGACGGCGATGCGTATCGGTCTCGCAGAGACCGTTTGTCTGGATTTTCCACCGGAGCTGGCGACAGACGGCGCGGTGCGGTTGGTGCGGCGGCTCGGTCGTTCGTCCGCCTCCTCAATGGTCAACGCTGTGCTGCGCAAAGCGACTGCCGACTGGCGCGAGGTGCTGCGGCGCTTTCCGGTTGACGTTCGCCTCTCGCACCCGGAGTGGCTTTGCAGACGCTGGGCCGAGTCCTTTGGCAATGAGGCGACTGAGATCGCCATGGCGTCAGCGCAGGAGCCGGCAGTCACCTGGGCGTGGTTTTTTGATGGAGAAGGCCCTCAGGCACTGGCCCGAAAAGGAGTCGAGTTGGTACCTCATCCCTGGTGCCCCGGCGCCTGGTCGGCGCCCGAGGACGTCAAAAACCTGATCGAGATGGTCAAAGGTGGCGTTGCATACGCTCAGGACCCGAGCTCTCAATTGGTGGCACACATTGCGAGTTCGCCGGCTTTCGCCGAAAAGAACTACCTCGATCTTTGTGCCGCGCCGGGTGGTAAAGCAGCACTCATGCTTCACCTTGGATTTTGGGAGCGCGCGGCGGCGGCGGATCTTCGTTTGAACCGTGCACGTCTGATTCGGCAGGCCGTAGCCCGGGCGGGGGATTGCGCGATCGTGGCCGCCGATTCCACGAGTCCACCATTTGTCTCCGGCGAATGGGATCTCGTGCTCCTCGATGCACCCTGTGCCGGCACCGGCACCTTTCGCCGTCACCCCGAGCTCAAGTGGCGGTTGGCCCCCGAGTCCATCGTTCAGATGGCGAAAAAACAGCGAAAACTGCTGGCGGCCGGCCTCGAGCTGGTCGCGCCCGGTGGAGCGCTTCTCTACACCACTTGTTCGGTAGAGCCGGAAGAAAACGAGGGCGTCGTGGCAGACCTGCCGGATGGGTTCGAGGTTGAGAGTCTTGATGCCCACGTGCCCGCCGGCGTCCCGTGGATCCCGACCTCCGCGGGAGGCCTCCGAATCCTCCCCAACCCCGACGGCGATGGCTTCACCATGCACGCCGTGCGCCGCACCGCCTGAATCTCCCGCCCAGGCCGAAAAACCACAGAGGCACAGAGAGCACGGAGAGCTGCCCACAGATCACACAGATAAACCCAGATTCCCCCACCCGCCCAATAACGCAAAGGCGCAAAGACGCAAAGACGCAAAGCGGCGATGACTGAGTGGGTAGGGCGTTTCCGTTTCTTTCCGGCAGAACGACAGGCGATCTGGAATCGCCTGTCGCCGGTGAGAAGCCCGACGACTCCGGATGCGAGCATCCATCGCCGCCGGTCTTCTCACCGGCCGACGTGCCCGGGGCACGTCGGTTCTGCCTCCCTTCTGTATTTAAGGGGAGGAGTGGGCCTCTCCCAACTGTTGAATGAAGAAAAGGTGTAGCGAGGCCCAGCGGTTCCCGTCCGTCTTCGGACGGCCGGAACCTCGCCGGGTGGAGAAATCGGGAGAATACCCATCTGTGTTGATCTGTGTGATCTGTGGGCTTAATTTGTCGCTGGAATACTCGAGGCCGTTGGCGAAAGCGGCGGTGCAATCCAATTGGCAATACTATCTGCGTCTATACGCGTGATCTGCGGTTTCTATGGGTTGGT
>JACXWA010000057.1 GCA_014764485.1 Candidatus Sulfomarinibacter kjeldsenii | reverse complement strand
CCCGGATCTAGCGTTGCATCTAGAACAGCAGTTTGGCGTGAGCCCCGGATCTGGCGATGATCCTCGCCTAATAAAGCGGCTCGGCCTCGATCCACGGCATGGTGGTCTCGCCCTCGAGTTGATGCCCGGTGCGATCATCGCAGGTGTGGGTCATCTGGCCGCAGCTCGGGCAGGTATGAACCTCGCCCATCATGGTGCGATCGGTCTGTTCAGCCGACCACACCTGAATAGCCTCACAGTACGTGCAGCGAATGGGTTCCGGTCTTTGCATGAGACTTTTGCCCCCTTCCCTTCCTCCGCGGCACACTATCTTATGTGCTCAAACGAAAGATAGTCGCACCGCGGCAAAATTCCGCACTGCGGCAGCCGGAATTTCGAATTTCGGATTTCGGATTGCGGATTTCCTGCCCAACGCCCCCCTCAAAAACAGTGGGCGGACGGTCCTAAATTCGAAATCCGAAATCTCAAATCCGAAATCTCTACAGGAGTCTCTCGCTCGCATCCTCGCCCAGCGCGATAACTGATCGGAAAAGCGCCCGTACGATTTCGATGTTATGGGACAGCAGGTCGAAGAAGTCCTCCGCCTCGATGATCAAGACCCGTGAGTCACTCGCCGCCACAGCATCTCCCAGCCTCGCCCGACCGCTGAGAATGTCGAGGACGCCGAAACGTCCGCTCGGACCGACGACCACACCCGTCCCTTCGTCGGCGTCCAGACGCACCCTGCCCTCGACAACACAGAAAAGACCGTCGGCCGGCTCCTCGCGCCGGAACATGACTTCTCCCTTTTCGTACGAATGTTCGCTGGCGATCGCAGCCAATCTCAACACCTGATCGGCATTGCAGTGGGCGAAGAGATCGACCCCCTGAAGAAAGACCATCATTTCGATCTGTGCCATGGGGCCCATTTCGCTCTCTCCTCCTCTCGCAAGCACTCCGCGGGTCCGCGGCCCGGCTTCCACCTTTTGGCAAACCCAGGCAGCGGTCTCCTTCACCATTGGTTCTTCCGCTTCCTCGGCGAGTGTCTTCACCATCGGGTAGAGGGCCACGATTTCCTCGTCCCAGACGTTGTAGAGGGCTGCGAGTACGATCCCAATCGCACTCGGATCGTTCATCGGGTCGATCTGAATCATCCGCTTCAGGGTCTCCTCCGGCGATTCGAAGTGGACTCCAAAGATTGCCTGCGCACGCCGCAGCTTCTCCTCCGGTGGTGCATCATCGATGACCGCGAAGAGATCCCGTCGCAGTGATCCCGAAAGCGTGTTGTCGAGGTATTCGAGTGCGCGGGAACGTAGCTTCGTCTGCCCTGACAAAAGGCTCCTCTGGGCTGCACGAACGTCCTCGGGTTCCTCGACGAGCTCGAGCAGCCCGAAGATATGGACGCGTAGATAGTGGCCTGCCTCGTCGCTGATTCTGTGAGTGATCTTGCGCCGGTTGAACTTGAGATCGAGACGGCGGGTGCGCAGGTAGCCCAGCGCCTCGATGATCTTCGTCCGCAGCATGGCGTCAGGGGCTTCAAGGCTATCGACGAGCGCATCCACTGCCGCCTGAGATTCCATGAGGGCGATGGTCTTAGGGACTGCCCGACGAACCCAGATTTGCTCGTCCGGAGAGCGCATAAAGAGGAGCAGCGGGTCCATCGCCCCCTCCCCCTCTGCGACCAGCGCCTCACGCGCCTCGTGTTTGAGACGCCGATTGCCCATTAACGAGATGAGAATGGTCGCGTAGAGCGGGTTCGGACCGCTGCGTTCGAAACGATGGCGAACGGCGCCGATGGCAGCCTGGACCACTTTCAGATCGCGATCGTAGAGGAGTTGGACCAGGATATCGCTCGCCACCGGGTCACCGACCTGGCCGAGCGCGCCCGCAATTTCAGCGCGGACCTGCGGGTTGTCATCCCCGACCATCTCGGCGAATACCTGTTCGGCGCGATCAACGCCCTCGCCCTCTCCGTTCCCGAGCAGGCTGACCACCGCCGACGCCCGCAGACGGGGGTCGCGTTCGTCGAGATGCTGCAACATCAACTCGGCTGCTCGTTCCCTGCGCAGCTGCGTGAGAGTGCGCATGGCGCCGGTGCGCACCTCGGCGTCTTCATCGCCGAGAGCTTGTTCAACCATGTGGGCGGCATCTTCGCGTCCAGTGTCGGCCAGGATGTCGAGAGTCTTGCACCGGACCTCAGCGCTGTCATGGTGGAGTAGAACCGGCGGTACCAACCGACCTTCGCCGCTCGCCGACAGGAGTTCGAGGCTGTGAAGCACCGTACGCGGATCCGAGCTGCCGAGCGACTGCATCAGAGTAGTTACCGTCGTTACATCCTGGGTATCGATTGTCGCGTCCGGCTGAATGGACCCTGACTTCAAACCCTCGCGAAAGGCAGTCACGTACTCGCGTCGCGTGCGAAGGGTGATCGCCATCCAACCGACCGCCAGCACCAGCGTCAGAGCGCTGACATAGCCCGCGGGCAGGAACTTCAACGTCACAAGGATCAGAATCGCAGCAGCACCCTTGGCAAAGCGCTGGATGAAGACGTCGATGAAGGCTTTGGCCTTGACCCGTAACTCCTCGGCAACCGGCAGGAACAGGAGCTCACGCGTCGCCTGGTCCACAGAGTGACGGAAACTGTTTTCGCCCAGATACAGAACCCACACCAGGGGGTAGACCAATGCGACCACAGGTGACATGAATATCGCAACTACCACCGCGAGTTGGGTCAACATGACCGTACCCGGCAAAACTCTCATACCGAAACCAACGCCGAGGGAGCGGTGGATGCGACCGGTGAATATCAGCTGGAAGAGGAAACCGACGACTCCCATGAGGATGAATGCGTATGCAAACACCGCGGTTCTTTCATCGAGCGCTTCGGTGTGCTGTTCTACGTACCAGTTGAATTGCCACGCCACAAGCTGCCCGATCATGACCGAAGCCAACATCAGGAGCCCTATCAACGCCAGTAACCGGGATCCCCGCAGCGTGCGAAGGCCGCCTCGGGCCTCCTCGTAGCGGATGCGGCGGCGAGTTCGCGGAGTCGCCGGCGCGGGTCCTCGATTGCGCTCGATAAACACAACCAACAGTGGCAAGCTGAGCAACACGGCGGCCGCCGCAAGCAAGGTGAATCGGGTCCCGGCGAATCGGGTCACCGCAGCGGCGAGCAGTCCCCCAAACATGGCACCCAGGAGACCACCGGCACCGATGAAGGCGAAAAGGCGGCGCGCCTGCCGAGGATCGAAGACCTGGTTGGCATAGGTCCAGAACTGAGAAACCGCGATGGCGAAGGCCATGCCCAGCCAAACATAGTAGAGGACAGCAACCCATTTTTGGCCGAGGCCAAAGAGATAGAAGAAGAGAACCAGCCCGAGCACGTGAAGGAGGGTCACTGCCAGGATCAACATCGGCAACCGAACTCGTGCGGCCGCCCGTGAGTAGACAATCAGAACCGGCAGCGAGACTGCGGCCACCGCCAGATAGACCCAGGGGAGGTTCTCCGCGCCCCACGCGTCGATATAGGTTGCCTGCCGGACAGTTTTAGCCGCAAAGTGAACCGTGGTGAGAATCAGAAAGTTCAGGAAGAACAGCCAGGCGAGGGGCCCCTCTCCGGCTCGAATTCCAAAGACGGCGCTCCCGAGACCACGACGCGGACCAGTGGCGTTCCCCGGTCCTCCGGGGAGTCCACTGCGGCCCGCCCAATCCAATCTTGAAATCCTCGATTTCACGCTCCTCACGGTAACCCGGCGAAGCGTTGCAGGCAATGGTCTTCCGTCCACCGACCCAAATTCGCCAACTCACGTTTCCAGAGACAGTCAACTGCAATCGCCCGCCAATGAATCTTAGTTCCCGAGACTAAGAAAGATGGAAGGTAGGCTCAATTTGAGATCTTAGTCGGCTTTTATAAGAAATCTTACTCGAGGGGGTTGACAATCGACCGATCCATCGCTATATTCACGCTAGCACTCTAGTAGTTAGAGTGCCAATAAACTGCAATAACTCGAAAGGAGAGAGTCACATGAAGGTCAAACCTTTGGGTGATCGAGTGCTACTGAAGCGCGTCGAGACCGAAGAAGAGGTTCGCGGAGGCATCATCATCCCGGATACTGCCAAAGAGAAGCCGCAAGAGGCAGAGGTGGTCGCAGTTGGCGACGGCAAAATGGACGATGACGGCAAGCGTCTGCCCATGAGCGTCAAGAAAGGCAATCACGTCCTCATCGGCAAGTACACCGGCCAGGACATCAAGATTAACGACGAGGAGCACACCATCGTCCGCGAGGACGAGATCCTCGCCATAATCGAGAAGTAGGTAGGAGGCGAAAATGTCAGGAAAACAAATCGTATATGGCGAGGAAGCTCGCAGCAAGGTGCTGGCGGGTGTCAACAAGCTCGCCAACGCAGTCAAGGTAACTCTCGGCCCCAAAGGTCGTAACGTCATACTGGAGAAGAAGTTCGGTTCGCCGACCATCACCAAGGATGGCGTGACCGTAGCCAAAGAGATCGAGCTCGCCGACGGACTCGAGAACATGGGCGCACAGATGGTCCGCGAAGTTGCTTCGAAGACCTCCGACGTGGCCGGTGACGGCACCACCACGGCGACCGTCCTCGCCCAGAGCATTTATCGTGAGGGCATCAGAAACGTCACCGCCGGCGCCAACCCGATGGACCTCAAACGCGGTATTGACCAGGCAACCAAGGTTGCGGTGAAGACCATCAGCAAGCTCTCCAAGCCGGTCGAGGGAGATGCGGTGTCCCACGTCGGAACCATCTCCGCCAACGCCGACTTCGAGATCGGCGGGATCATCCGCGACGCAATGGAGAAAGTCGGTAAAGACGGCGTGATCACGGTCGAAGAGGCCAAGGGTCTCGATACCACCCTCGAGGTGGTCGAGGGCATGCAGTTCGACCGCGGCTACCTCTCGCCCTATTTCGTAACTGACGCCGAGCGCATGGAAGTCGTGCTCGAGAACGCCGTGATCCTCATCTTCGAGAAGAAAATCTCGAACATGAAGGACCTGCTGCCGATCCTCGAGAAGACCGCCCAGCAGGGCAAGCCCCTCCTGATCATCGCCGAGGACATCGAGGGCGAGGCCCTTGCCACTCTGGTTGTGAACAAGCTGCGCGGCACCCTCAACATCTGCGCCGTCAAGGCGCCGGGCTTCGGCGACCGCCGCAAGGCCATGCTCGAGGACATCGGGATCCTCACCGGCGGCAAGATGATCTCCGAGGATCTCGGCATCAAGCTCGAGAACGTGACCTGGGAAGATCTCGGTAGCGCCAAGAAGATCGTCATCAACAAGGACGACACGACCATCGTCGTCGACGACGACGACGAGGCCAAGCACGAAGCGGTGCTCGGCCGGGTCAGCCAGATCAAGCGGCAGGTCGAGGACACCACCTCCGATTACGACCGCGAGAAGCTCCAGGAGCGCCTGGCCAAGCTGGTCGGCGGTGTGGCGCAGATCAAGGTCGGCGCCGCCACCGAGACCGAGATGAAAGAGAAGAAAGCCCGTGTCGAGGACGCGCTGCACGCCACCAAGGCGGCCGTCGAAGAGGGCATCGTGCCCGGTGGTGGCGTCGCGCTGCTGCACGCCATGGTCGACGTCGAGAAGCTCGTTGGCGAGACCTCCGACGATATCCAGACCGGCGTCAAGATCCTCTTGCGCTCCCTCGAGGAGCCGACCCGGCAGATCATCCTCAACACCGGCGTCGAAGAGGCGGCAGTGATCGTACGCGAACTTCGCTCGAAGGGCGGCAACATCGGCTACGATGCGGCCACCGGCGAGATCACCGACATGGTCAAGGCCGGCGTCATCGATCCGGCCAAGGTCACCAAGAACGCCCTTCTCAATGCTGCTTCGATTTCCGGCCTGCTCCTCACCACCGAGGCGCTGGTCGCCGAAATCCCTGAAGAGAAGAAGGATATGGCCATGCCCCCAGGCGGCATGGACGGTGGTATGGGCGGAATGGGCGGAATGGGCGGAATGTACTGATTCCGGCCTCCTTTCAATCAACCAGAACCCGGCTTCGGCCGGGTTCTTTTTTGAAAGGAGATCCAAGATGCAAGATTCAAGATCCAAGATTCAAGACCCACCCGCCCACCCGGGTCACAGCGGGGATCGGTGGTTGGGACTTGCATCTTGTATCTTGTATCCGGGTGGGTG